>JAUWHC010000398.1 GCA_030606095.1 Promethearchaeota archaeon
TTGTCCTTACTATCATGTTTGGAGAATAACTTCTTACTACATTTCCAACGACTTCCGGAACGTAAGTTATTACTAAATCGCATCCAAAACGTATGCTTGATAACGAGGCGTATGCAGGCGCCCCAGAATAATTCTTTGAGCCACCAATAACCAAAACCCTTCCGAATTCTCCCTTGTGGTTATCAACTTTTCTTGCTTTTAATGTTGGGATTAAATCGCCTTTTCCAACAAAGATACTTGCTTCTTGTGGAATCCCAATAGATTTTACTACTATTTGATATTTTCCAGTTTTCAAGCCTTTTTTAATCCTATGAAAGGTTATTACTAAATCCGTATTAACTGCTTTATCAGATACTTTTCCCGTATCGGGATTCATTCCGGAAGGCACATCAATAGAGGCAATTTTAATACGCTCTCTTTCTTTTTCCCGAATATTATTTATGAAGTCAATTGTTGATGCGATTGGTTCTCTAATGTCTCCTTTTATTCCCGTCCCGAGCAATCCATCTATTATTAACATATAACTTTGATCTTTTTCAATAATAGATTCAATCTTTTTTACATCCGTAGAATCCTTAATAAATTCTATTTTAATCGAGTAAGTTAAATTGTTACGTATTATACTCCAATTGAGTTGAGCTTCTTCCGTTCTTATTTTATCAGGACTTCCGACTAGGACTACCAATACTTTCGCTCCGAAAGAAGATAAATGACGAGCGATAACAAATCCATCTCCACCATTATTTCCCGTTCCACAAAAAATAACAACCTTTGAATTTTCCTTCAAATAACCTTGGGATATTATTTCTGTTGCGAAAGAATACCCTGCGCATTCCATTAAATGACTCTTTGGAATTCCTAACCATTCAGAATTGTTATCTAATATTGCCATTTCTTCGGAAGAAATTTTTTTTGAAATAAATCTTTCCATAACAATTAACTTTAAGATTATGCGATAAAAAATCTTTAGGTTTATTTTCTTTATTCGAAAAATTTAATACAATTTATTTGAATTTGTTAGGAAATTGTGGCAAACATTTGATATCTTTTAGTTTCCGAAAATGTTTATCGAAGGTGAAAATTTGGTTAACACCTTTTTCTTTCATAATTAAGTAAGCAGAAATGTCATTTGAATCCATATTATATTTCGTAATTTTATCTATTGAGTTAATATACGTTAAATTTGACACTTCGATTATCTCAATAGAGTTATTTGATATTATTCCTAATAAGAATTGCCGTAAAGCTTCCCACGACATAACATACTTTAAAAGGTTTACAATCTCGGCTAATTGAATTATAGAGATACAGAAATCTCCATCTTGTTTGTCAATTTTTAATATAATTTTCTTAGCTTCTTTTTTCATCCATTGGATCTTTGGAGTTAAATTTTTTCCTTTTTTTGATTTATAATAAGCATAAATAAAAAGATTTGCATCTAAATAAATCATAGAGCATTCTCCGTATACTTTTCCTTTAAAAGATCCTTTTCAAATTCTGGCCAATCTTCCAATTTTTCAAGGATTTCTTCTCCAAAATCTAAAGAATCAAAGTATTGGGCTAATTCGATTTTCTTTTTTGGAATTATTTTCAAAATACCTTTTTCTTCAATAATTATAACTTCATTTCCATCCTTAAGCTCTTCTTCCCTCCATCTACGAGGTAAAACGATTCTACCTTGAGAATCTACTTTCTTTATATCAGCATTTATTTTCATTTTAATTCAAAACCATACTTCTTTAGTCTAACTAAACCCATATTTACTAATTCATTCCTATTTTATAAGCTTTTGGCATATTAAATTTTTTTCCCAGATAAAAATCTTAAATTATTTGAAATTCAAAATAGAAAAAGTGCCGGTGGTGGGATATGAGCCCACGAACCTCCAGATTATGAGTCCAGCACAATCAGTCTGACCCAATTTCATATGAATGTGTGTCTGGCGCTATAACCAGCTAAGCCACACCGGCTAGGGTTAAAAAACACTTATCGATCTGTAATATTTAATTTTTAATTATTATTATCTTTTTTGTTTTATCAGAACAAGTAAAAAGAAATAAGAAAGCCTCCGGCGGGAATTTCCAAATGAAACAAAATGTTTCTTTTTTTTGAACCCGCGACCTATAAGCTTATTAAGATATCTTCTTAATAACTTGCCTTACCAAGGCAATGCTCTACCACCTAAGCCACGGAGGCTCTTTATTGATATTGAAAAATTTTTAACTATATAAATTATTTCTAAATTAAATATTTTTTTACTCTTTTCTAACTATTAGTTGTAAAACAATGAGAATAAAAAAAAAATAAGTTACTCCTTTCACATCAGATTACATTTACCCCACAATCTATCTTTTACTTCATACTCTGCATAAATATCTTTAAATTTTTGATATGGTTTTGCTTCACTTTTACTAGCTGAATTTTTAGTTCCCCCTATTATTGGAGGACGCGGAAAAGGTGGTGGACGAAGTAATAGAGTAAGAAGTATTCGTAGTGGCTCTAATTGTTTAATATTCTAACATTCAGTCTTCTTCGCTTTTCTTATATATAACCGGAACATGAATTATTATCTTTGGTACGAATATTTTAGGAATTTTAATTTTAGGAATAGAAATTAAATTACTATGAACTCTCCTTGAGACAATTTTATTAGCGTTTAAAATTGATGTTTCATTAGGAATTTCTTCTAATCTATCGCTAATAACAGATTCTTGATTTTTTGTACTTTCTACTGGTTGTTTATTTTCTCTATTTTCATTAATCTTCATAAGCTCTTCTACTTCTTGTAGGGCGTCTTCACCAATAATCTCATCTTCAATATCCTCTATATAATCAACCAGTTCAAACTTTTTAGCTTGTATGATTTTCCGATAATCCTTAGCAAAGTTTTCATAATTAAAGTAGCGTCTCAATTCTTCATCCGTGAAAACCCAACCTGTATTAGGATCGTATAGCATTCCCATGATTTTCATATCTGAAGGTATCTCTCGTGCGTTCCTAAAATTCAGTACTTGATTCTGAACATTTTTAATCTCATCAA
>JAUWHC010000253.1 GCA_030606095.1 Promethearchaeota archaeon
GTACCCCAAAAATACTGTCTCCACAGCCCGTTCTGCACTAAAAATGCTCCAATTAAAAAACCAAAGGTCATAGTAAGAGAGCGAACTATCTCATAAACGCCAAAAAAACGCGAACGAAAAGCTTTAGGAACGATATCGTTAGACAAAGATATTACGGCGGGCCAGCTTAATCCCGCAAACATTCCAAAAATACTTACAAAAACTAAGAAATATATCCAAGATGACGAACCGCCACCCTCCAATGCAAATCCAAGCATTACTATCGCAAGCCCCCTAAATATTGAAATAATAACGATTATCTTTTTACGAGAGTATTTATCAATTAAGTGCCCAAACGCTAATCCTGAAACAGAAGCAGACCAGGATAGCACTGCAATTAATATTCCCATTTCTAAAGCGTGAGTTGGCTCAGTTGGCCACATAATTCTTGATATTGGTACGATAAGAAAGATAATCCCGCCCCAGGCAATACTTTGAAACCCATTAAGAAAATAAATAGGCCATAATATGCGATTGTAGCTAATAGAATTTGCTGAATTATTAGAATTGATATTTTCCATAAGAACTGAGCTTTAATAATAATATCCCTTATATGGTTTCTAAAATGAGCTTTCTCATATTAATATAATGAAATATAAAATCCTAAATTTTAGTTTTTAATTAGTTTTAATTTTGTTTTTAGAAAGTAGATATGTAACTAAACTTAACAACGATAATAGGGATAAAAAGAAAAACGCTAAGTTTGCATCTACCGCAGCGATAAAACCACAAAATATTGGCGCAAAAAAGAATCCAATTCCAATCGCAGTTTCAAAAAAAATGCTGTATTTTGAAGTGTTATTCGCTATATTCCGAAATACAATTAATTTGAAAGCAAGTGTATAATAAAAAGAATTAAAAATTCCAAACACACAAAAGAGAATTGCAAAAATAAATAAGTTTTGATTTATTCCCATCAAGAAAAGGGAAAATACGATAATTAAATTGGATATGGGAATCATTTTTTTGGTGGTTTTTATTTTGAAGTCCATAGATTTTGAAATTGAAATCGTTTGAGTACTCATTCTTAAAAAGAAAAATAGATAATTAGTGAAGAGAGCGAAATTTAGTATTTCAGATTTAATCGGATAAATTAATCCCATACCTCCAATTAAAAAACCATAAATTCCAATCATAAATAGCGGCAGAATTATAGGAAAAGAAATATGTTCTCTTTGAGGAATTGCTTTTACACCCTCATTAATTGGAACGATAATCTCTTTGTCGAAACTATGAGAGGGGCTCTGAATGATTAAAGCCATGCTAAAGCCGATAATAGCGAAAAATAACGAAAATAAAAACATGATCTGAATGTTATCAATATAAAACAAAATAAAGAAGCCTAAAGCGTAGCTAAAAATTCCTCCAAAATTCCAAGCTAAACCATACTTTTTCATTAATTTATCCTTTAAGGAGTTATTTTTACGATATTCTTCTGAATTTAATATCGCCGAAAGTGCGCCCATTAAAACTGGCCAAAATAATCCTAAAAAAGTTCCATCTAATATTAACAAGAAATAAATCAACAATGGATCTTTTGAGAACTGCAAGATTACTTGAATAAGTAAGAAGCCTAATGATGATATGATAATCGTAGGTTTTACACCAAGCTTTTTCTGTACATTTCTAAAGATTAAAGGCGAAAATAAGTACGCCATGGCTACTCCAGAAGTAATGATTCCGATTATTTCTGGATTTAACCCTATCTCAATTAGATAAAGTGGAATAGCTAGACCAATCGCTACGCTTGTCGCAACACGCGTAAATGCTAAAAAGAATATTGGAAACACTTTGTAATTATCTGTTTTCATTATATTAATAAGAATAATTTGTTAACGGTAACAAGGAAAGCGAAATCTTGAACTTAAAGTTTATTAAAATAACTAAAAGAAGAAGAATATAACTTTTATATAAGTTTCAGAGAAAATATTAATGAATTTCGGTTTTTAAAAGTAAAAGGAAAAAAATAACGCTAATTCAAATCAAGAATTTAACACATTCGTGAAATAGAAATAGAAATAAAAAAAAATTTATTTAAATGCTTATTCACTTTTTAAAAAGGCTTGCATTTCTGGTAACTTTACTAAAAATTTTGGACCTTTCATTTTGATTTTGCGGGCTACAACTTTCTTTATGATGTCGCTTTGCGATAGTTTTCCCTCACCAATCTCTTCAAATAGCGCTTTTGTCGTTTTCATCATGCCATCCCAACCAAGTTTTTCCTCTGTTAAGTCCTTCTTATCTTTGTTTTCAATTCCATCAACGGAAACTGTTCCTTTGTCAACAGTTACTAAAGCGGCATACTCACCATCTTTTGGATTTAATAAAATCCTAAAGGATTCTTTAGCGAATTTCTCTTTAAAATTATCATTTGAATTTAATGGGGTATAAAGATTAAAAACGCCCTCCGCATAAGTTCCTTCTTTAACCTTACCAAATTTGTTTTCTGACATATTTGTCAATTCTTTTTCTTAATTATTAATTTATATTTAAAGTTATTTCAATTACATGAAATATAAATGTTTTATTGTTTTAAAAAAAGAAACTAACTACATCTTAAAAAGAAGCAAGAACATTAATTTTTATATCACTTGGGCTTGGGCTTTCTTTTTAGAAACAGTTTTTTATAAATATTTTTTGTTAGTGGAATGGTTTGAAGAAAATCAGCATGACGATACCTATTATTTTGGAATTCATTCTGCTTTTGCATACTAGTAACCTCTATATAATATATTTTTTGTTGTTTTACATATAAAGTTCACTTATTAAAGAATTAATATTAGAAAAGAAAAGTTAGAAAATATACAAAATTCAATTATGCAAAAACTAAGATGTACAATAATGTAATCATATTCAGAAAGGTAGTGCGCTCTTATTTGAGAAATATCCGAGAAACTTCTTCTTTTTTTGATTTCAAAATGTTAGAAAAGGCTTAAATACCATCTGATATGTCTATGGAGTTAGAGCATATGATCTATAAATCTATTAGGATTAGTATGATTAGGTTTTTATATAGAAATTCATTTAAGTAAACTTAATTATACTTAATTCATCTAAAGTTATTAAAATTTTACCCCTTTTTTAATAAATAATGCTTGCTGACAATCAATTAATTAAACGGCTTCAAAATGGAACGATTCGAGGAATTATCTTTGATTTTGACGGAACTATCCTCGATATCAGAAAGACGCTTAAGGACGCAATAGAAGAAATATACGAGGAAAAACACATTTCAGCGGACATCGAAAGCACAATACAAGAAATAGGGGCTTTAATGGAGACAATTCAAGGGCTTCCGCTTCCAAAAATCGTATTAGAGTCTTTTAATCTATTTAAATACATAGAATCGCTCAAACCGATAACTTATTTAAAAAAACTACGAATAGCAACGAAAATTTTCACGCGTTATCTAGAGTACGCGAAAGACGCATCGTTTTATCCAGAAGCAATGGAATTTATTAATAAATATAAAAAAACTTACGATTTATTTATTGTCTCTCACAATCAGACTAAGAATATAATTCCTCATTTAGAAGAAAAAAAAGTAAAAAGCTTTTTTAAAGGAATTTTTGGAGCTGATCTTCTTCCCGCTCTAAAACCCGACCCAAACGCGTTAAACCTTGTTTTTGAAAGTTATAAATCCTGCAAATTGAAGGAATTTGTAATGATTGGAGATATGCCTTCAGATATTGAAGCAGGAAAAGAAGCCGGAGTTTGGACGATTGGTGTAGCGAGCGGAGTAAGTAAAAGAGAGATATTGGCGGAATTTAATCCAAGCCTATTGATTGATTCGTTAGATGAATTAATTGAAATAATTGAAAATAAGGATTTATCAAATTCAAAAACTCAAAATAGTATTAAGATCAAATCCTAGGAGGATGAAATAAATGGTACTTAAAGAAGAATATAAAACTTCAGCAGATACGAGTATTTTAAAAACTACTGAAGATAAAGAAAATGAAGAGCTAAAGTTTGGTAAACGACACCAAAACTCGATGTATAAAATTTTAAAATATAATCCAATCGATCCATTAAACGACCTCTATCGTCAAGTTATTGATCAATTGAACATTGGAGAAATAGAGGCAAAACTCCAATGGTGGGCGGCATATGTTTATATAAAGTTTTTTGCCCGATTGCTCTGGAATTTTAAAGCAGAATATCCTTTAGGAAACATATTCCCAGAATACGGTCCGGGTATTCTTGTAGGAAATCATGAGAGCCATTTGGACCCATTTTTCTATGGTGCGGCATGCCATAGAAGAATCCGATATATGAGCAAATTAGACAATTTCAAAACGCCTTTAGTCAAAACGCTTTTCACAAATTTAGGAGCTTTTAAAATAGACCGAGAGAATCCTGAAGAAGGCTGGGATACTGCTAAAGAGATTCTCAGAGGAGGAGACTGGGTAGGTATTTTCGCTGAAAGTACCCGGTCTAGGGCGGAGACTAATTGGGAACTAGGAGAGTTTAAAACGGGGGCAGTTCGACTCGCTATTGAAATGGGTGTGCCGATTGTTCCAATGGCGGTAATTGGGTCCCGAAATGCCTTACCAAAAGGTAATTTGGTCATGAAACCAACTCAAGTCAAAGTACGCGTAGGTGATCCGATTTACTACGATAAATATAATATTGACGACATTTCTTACGAAGAAATTAAGAGACTAACCAATGAATTAAGACAGAATGTTCTTGATTTAAGA
>JAUWHC010000258.1 GCA_030606095.1 Promethearchaeota archaeon
CTTCAGCAGACTTCATGATCTCTTCCAACCTTATGTCTGAAGATTATGTTCGGTTAGTAATTAATTATTCAAAGAGATATGGAACATAAAAGCTTAATTCTATATCCTCTCTGATTTTTTAAATGAAATATACCGAAATTAATTTGATTTTTTTTTTATTAATCCATGTGTGTTTTTTTTGAGTAAAATCGATTGGACTCAACCTGCATTCACTATTATTATTAGAAACATTTCATAAACCTCAACTTTTGACTTTTGAAGGATTAAATAATATTATTTTGCAATTAGAGCGATTTTTTTTACACAAGCAAATCTTTTTATACAGAAAAGTTATTTTATATTCTAACTAATGAAAAATCTAAGAAAATAGAGTTAAGAAAAAAAATGACAATTTTAGACCGAAAAAAAATTCGACCTGATATTCTCAAAATTCAGGATGATGGGTTTAAAGAACAAATGAAATTTATATTTCAATTTATGGGACTCGAAGAAAACAAGCGATTTAATTTTCAAAAAATCTATAAGAAACTTCTGGATTTAAATGAACTTTTCTTTAAAAAAAAAGCTGGAATGGTTGAGCTCCATGATAAATTAACTGGTGAGGAAAGAAATTTTTTAACAAGATTATTACGTTATGTGGTTGAACATTCAGCAATGCAAGAATTAGAAAATTATCCCATTCCGAAGGAAATTGAAATCAAATCTATAATGCTTGATAACATTCCTGCTGAGTGGGTTATACCCTCAGATCCAATAAAAGATTATGTAATTTTATATCTTCACGGGGGTGGATGGATACTTGGTTCTCCTATAACTTGCCGGAGCTTAAATTCGGCTATAGTCAAAGCTACAAGCATTAAAATTCTTAGTATTGATTATCGCCTTGCCCCAGAACATCCATTCCCCACACCATTAGAAGACTGTGTTAACGCATACAAATGGTTATTATCAAATGGATTTAAAAATGAGCATATAATCATAGCGGGAGATTCTGCTGGAGGAAATCTAACCCTAACCACTCTTCTAAAATTAAGAGATCAGGGAATTGATTTACCTGCTGGAGCGATTTGCCTATCACCTGCGACAGACTTTACTTTAGCCGATGATTCCTATTTTAAAAATGCTGAAACTGATCCAATATTAGCAGATATCGGATTTTTTTGGTGGATGGTCGTATATCTTGCTGGAGAGGACCCTCGCAATCCATATATCTCGCCATTGTTCGCAGATTTAAAGGGACTACCGCCAATATTAGTACAAGCAAGCTCATGTGAAATGCTTTATAGCGATGCTACTCGCTTTGTTGAAAAAGCTAAGAAAGCAGGAATAAACGCAATATTACAATCATGGGATGATATGACACATGTATTTCAAGATTTAAGATATGAACTCATTCCGGAAGCTAAAGATGCCATTAGTAAGATAGCTGACTTCACTAACAAACTATTCAAAATTTAAATCTACAAAAATTTTATCTTGCTCAATATCACAAGACTGGCTGATTATTATAACATCGTATTGCTTTACATTTAATATGTATTTTTCTTGGTCTGGTTTTTTTGGTGGTATAATAACTGAGCAATTTTTTATTAGTTCGCCTTGAGACAAAGGATCAGTTGAATCTAAGGTAATATACCAAGATAAATCATTAGACACGCATTATCCCTCTATATCAAAATAGATTCTCAAAATCTGATTTGTTTAATTCATTCTTTGTTATTTTTCCAATTTCTACTTCAATTTCATATTCTTTTTTAGTCGGAATTTTGAAATTAACATCAAATGAAACCATATCAAGGATTTCTGGATTAATGGGGATAGTACCTTGATTTTTTTCCTTTTCCTTTTCTTTTTTTTCGTTTTCAAGAGTAGTCATCGATAATAATATAATAATATTGGTTTAAATTTATAATGATTTTCATTATTCTCCCTTAAGCAAACTTGATTTTTAGTATTCGAAGATTTATATTAGTTTATATAGGAATGTTAAGAGTTAGAAGGTATAATACCGATTTCATAAATTTCCACCTTTAGTAAGAATGTTAGTACCTTAATTTAAAATTTTTATAAGGGCTTGTAATTTAATAATTCCTCAAGAAATTTTCCAGGGGCATAACCAACTAATAATCCCATGTTTCAATTAATTCTTCTGTTATTTTTTCAATATTCCTTAAATAAATAAGACTGAAAATATAATGTTAAGTTCTATTGATTCATTTCTTCAAATAATTTTTTAGCCCACTTCAATTCTTCCTCCATTTCACTATCAGTTAAAGAGGGAGGTTGGATTTTCTCGCGATCAACATAATCCATCATTGCATAAATCGATACTTTTGCCAAGGTAGCTGCTTCTGCTAGGCTTACTAATCCTTTTCTATACTTTTCACCTGCATCTTTCAATCTATATTCTTCAATTTGAACGAGTAAGAATTTTCGAATTAAAGAATAACGATCCATTCGTTCTTTTTCACAGATCTTGTTTAATTCTTCAATTTCTTTTTCTTCCAATCTGGTTGAAACTACATCAGTCAATTTTTATCATCTTTCTTCTCTTGAAGTTTTTTCATAAATAATAATATGGATCTTTAGCTAAGTATTCAGAAAATATTATAAGTATTCAGATATAAATATTTATATAAATATTTATAATTATGGTTAAAAATATGACTTCAAAAATGATTTCAATTCGGGATGAGATATATAAAAACCTGAAGAAATTAAAAGGCCCGAATGAAAGCTTTTCAGAATTAATAGAAAGGTTAATTGCAAATCAACAGAAGTACCCCTTAAAACATTTTGGCATCGCAAAAAATCTTTCGGATGAAGTTTTAGATGAATTTGAAAAAGCAATTAAGGAAGGAAAAAAGAAAGATGCTATTATTTCTGCATCAAAATTCTCAGAAATCTGGGGAGATTAATTGTGATAATCGTGGATACTTCTGTTATTATTGATATTTGGCGTGGCAGATCTAATGTAAAATCTGTTTTGAAGCCTTATTCTGAACAAAATATATGCATTTCTGCTATTACTATTGCCGAGATTTACGATGGATTAGGATATACAAAAGAAAAAAAAAGTGAGAAAACTTATCTTCAAATCAGAGACCAAATAGAAAAATTGCTGTCTGAATTTCATATAATTCCTTTAAATTCACAAATTCTCCAAGAATCAGGAAGTTTAAAAGGATACTTAAGAGCAAAGGGAATCACACTTGATTTAGCAGATTGTATAATAGGTACAACAGCAAAGCTAATGAACGCCGAAAAATTGATAACAAGAAATATTCGCCACTTCCAAGATTTTGGGTTAACAATAGAATCTTATGAAATTTAACCTGTATTAAATAAATATTCTCAATATATCCGAAATAGCGCTATAATTACCACTGAATAAACTCAACCTGTATTCACTATTATTAATAAAAGCGTTTGCCGAGATATCATTGAAGTTACTATCCCTGCAATACCTGAAAAAAAACAGTAAGCCTCATTAATCTTTAAATAAGAAGAGTTTTATAATTATCGTATGACAACATCCCTAATTCCCTCTACATTCGGTTATCACAGGCGAAATCAATTATTCCGCCTTATTATTTCATACCACAATCGAAGAATCTCTTTTAATTTTTAATCATATTTATATACAAATTAAGATATTGTATACATAATCATGAAGACTCTATCAGTTCGTATTGATGAGAAAGAAGACGAAGAGCTTGAAAGTATCGCAAAAAAACTCAAAACAGACAAATCTAATGTTGCGCGTCAAGCTCTTGAATTAGGAATCAGGGAGTTAAAGAGAAAAGAAGCTTTAGAAAAGGTGAGAACGAAAAAATGGACTATTTGGAAAGCTGCTGAGTATTGTGATGAATCCTATCGTTCATTTTTACACATTTTACGTGAGGCAAATGTCCCCTTTCCAATTTCCACCCAAGAATTAGAGCGTGAACTCAATGAGAGTAGCGGTAAGTAATTCAGGTCCATTAATTCATCTTACACTAGCGGGATTACTTGATTTAGTTTTTGAGCTTTATGATTTAATCTTAATTCCCCCATCGGTGTATAATGAAATAATTGTAAAAGGTAAAGAACAAGGACACTCCGACGCTTTCGTTCTTGAACGTGCTATTATTAATGAAAAAATTAAAGTAGAAACAATCAAAAAGAGCAATACAGAAATAACTAGTTCAAAATTACATGAAGGAGAAATTAATGCAATTATTCTATCATTACAACCAAAAGTAAAAATCATTTTATTAGATGACGAAGAAGCTAGAATCTTCGCTCGTAAATTAGGCATTAAAGTCTCTGGAACGCTAGGGATTCTTATAGAGTTATTCAAGCGTAACTTATTTGGACTACCTGAAGCCCTACAATACCTGAAAAAAATCAATGAAGTCATGTATTTGTCATCAGATTTATATTGTTTTGTTGAAGACGCGCTTAAAGATATCGTAGAGTCTCGTTAAATTTTAAATAAGAAACATCTCATTATCCTCCTTTTGAATTATTTTTAACTATTTCTCTGTTTTTACCACTGATCATCTTGAGGAAGAGATTTGTAAAGACTTTCTTCTACTATGATTAACACTTCCCCAGCCTCGTTAAGTTTTTTTCATCTCAATCCCTCTCGTTGCTAGCGCAGTACGGAGATTTCGCAGACGCCAATGTTTATTTGAAAATGTTTTAAACCACT
>JAUWHC010000406.1 GCA_030606095.1 Promethearchaeota archaeon
TTTTTTAACAATTCTAATTTCTTTGTTTGCGTGGATAACATACGGCACGTTGGAAGGAGTGTTAGGCGCTCTTGCACATACAATTATTGGATTGCTTAATATTTTCCCGTGGTTTATACCTTTTGTAGGAATTCCATTAGGAATTTTAGATATTCTTGGAATTTACGGTATTGGGATGTACAACTTAACATTGAATCTTGCTCGTTTGGATTCTAGTTGGATGCCGCTGGTGTGGTACTGGACAATGGCTATTATTGGAAGCGTTATTGATATTATTCTAACGCTTTTCACAATAGGCTGGATAAAACGATTAAAATATAGAAAAAAAGAACCTAAAGCAAATCTAGCACTTATCAATTGTAATATAATTGACGGT
The DNA here is from genome assembly GCA_030606095.1 of Promethearchaeota archaeon. Taxonomy (GTDB): domain Archaea; phylum Asgardarchaeota; class Lokiarchaeia; order Sigyniarchaeales; family SOKP01; genus SOKP01. The sequence continues at coordinate 377 of JAUWHC010000406.1, forward strand.
AATCTTAAGAGTTCGATTATTAATAAAGGAGTAATATTAATTAAAAATGTTGTGGAAGATGAGGAAACGCCCGGTTTAATTGTTGGAGTAGGGAAAGAAGAAGAGATCAAAATTCCAGAAAATTACAAAAAAATAGACTTAAAAGGAGATTATGTTCTACCAGGTTTGATTAACGCTCATTGTCATTTAACGGGCAGCGGAAAACCAATGAAATTGATGAATTTAAGCGATAAAACGCTGGAAAAATTAACCAAATTACTTAAAACGCCCTTAGGCAAAAAGCTTCTTAGTAATATGATGAAGAATAACGCTAACAATGCTTTAAATGCGGGTGTGACGACTTTAAGAACGATGAGCGATCCATTCTACTTAGACCTTAAACTTAGGGACAAAATTAAAAAAGGAAAGTTTATCGGACCTAGATTAGTTTGTGCTGGAATGGGTATCTGTATAACTGGTGGCCACGGAGGAATGATGGCCTTCACCGCAGATTCTCCAACGGAAGTAAAAAAAGCGATAAGAAAAAATCTAAGAAAGGAAGTAGATTTTATAAAAATCCTATCGACTGGAGGCGTTATGGATTCGAGAAAAGTCGGCGAAGCAGGACGACCTCAAATGACCATAGAAGAGATTGAGACGGCTTGTTTTGAGGCTCATCGTGGTGGGTTATTAGTTGCCACTCATTGCGAATCGACTCACGGTATTAAGGAAGCACTCTTAGGAGGTGTTGACAGCATTGAACATGGTGCTAAAATAACTGATGATTTAGTACCATTATTTAAAAATAATCCTAAATCGCTTCGAGGATTTACTACTTTAACTTCCACTACTTCTGCAGGTATGGGCATGGCTGTACTCTCTAAAGAAGAAACGAAAATAACGGATGTGAAAAAAGAAAATGCTATTTTGATTGAAGTAGGAATGATCAATGGATTACAGAAAGCATATAAAGAAGGAATAAAACTAACGGTTGGTACAGATGCAGCAGTCCCTTACTCTACCCACTATAATGCTTGGAAGGAATTAAAGAATTTCTTGAAATATACAGACATGACCGCTCAAGAAGCTATTTACTTCGCTACTAAAGGTAACGCCGAAAATATTGGTATTGGTCATATAACCGGGAGTATTGAAGTTGGGAAATCAGCAGATATTCAAGTTGTTCCAGGAAATCCCCTAGAAAATATTGATTATTTAGGACAAGTATCTAGCGTATTGATTAAAGGATATTTAATTAAGAATCCTAAAGTTAAAAAAGTTAAAGATTTAAAAGAATTCGAACCAATAGAGCTTTAAATATTTTTTTAATTTATTTTTATCTATTTTATTTTCAATAGAGGTTTAATTAATTAGAGGGAATAACGAATTGATTTTCTTTAAATCCCCACGATCTTAAAATCTCTTCTGCCTCATCCATTAATTTTTCGATGAAATCGCGCAAAGGAACAATTTCTTTTTGATGTGCTATAGCTGTTGATAATACGCTAGTTGATTTTAAATCTCGATGGTACAGTTTTTTATGGTAATCTTCGGAAAGTATATCCATTTCTAACCATTTCTTCTTCATCCCTTTAGGGACGGGACTTTCAGCTGTTGTAAGGATTGCTGAGCCAAGGCAAACACCTTCTGCCCCCATAGCTAAAGCTCCTAAAAAACCACGCGAGTCTCCAATTCCACCTGCTGCAATAATAGGAATTTTCAATAACCGTTTTGCCATGGTTATGTTTACTAAAGTTGTATGTTGAAAGGGATTTTTAAAACCAGAAGCTTCCATTCCAATTAGAGTAATAGCACTGGCGCCCGCTCTTTCAGCCGAAATAGCGTGCCTAATCAAAGCAGATTTGTGAAACCAGTAGCAACCCGCTTCGTGAATTCTTTTTCCTAAATGAGTAGCTTGATAAGCAGAAGTAGAAAAAACTTTCACACCTTCACTAATAGCTATTTCTAAATATTTTAAATAGTCATCTTTTGATACCTTGACATTAAGAACGCTCACGCCTGGAGGTAGCACAGTTAAATTTACACCAAAAGGTTTGTCCGTCAATTCTTTCATTTTTTGCAATTCAGATCTAAAATCACCGATCTGGTAATTCAGGGCAGTAATAACCCCCAATCCACCAGCATTTGAGAACAACGCGGCAAATTCAGTTTTACCGTACCCAGCAAAAGCTGCCATAATTAAAGGGTACTTAGTACCCGTCATTTTATTTATAGAAGTTTTCCAAATCATTTCGCAGCACTATTCAATGTTTAATATCTTGGTCGCATTAAGCCCCATAATCCTCTTTTTAAACCCCTCAGAAATAGAGAGTTCTTTGGCGGCTGGAATTATTTTATTCCAATGAATTAATGGATGATCAGATCCAAATAATACCTTATGTTCTATATTATATTTAGTATAAGCATCCCAAGGAAAATAGGAATAAAGTTCTGGATGCGCTGAGATGTCAGTATAAACATTAGGATGTCTTACAACTACAGAGTATGTGTCCCAAAACCAAGGCGCCCCCATGTGCCCAATAATAAT
>JAUWHC010000239.1 GCA_030606095.1 Promethearchaeota archaeon
GAATTATTGGTACTTACAAAAAAAAACATAAAAAATATTTGTTTCGAAAAGAGATTCGAGCTTTAAAAAAAGAAGATGCTCTTGAAAAAGCACTTAGTCGAATAACATCGATCGGTATTTTGAGAAGACAAATAAATATTCAAGAAATAAAAGAGATTTCTCCAGAAGAGGTTCAGGATTATCTTATTCGCGAATTATCGCAATAAAAACTTTCTCACATATAGTTGATTTGTATGGAAAACAATCAAAATTATGAAAAACAATTACAGCAATTTAGGTATATTAAAGAACAACGAGACATGTTCCAAGGGCAATTTGAAATAGTCAATGCGTCTCTTGGAAATTTATACACTACAAAAAAAACTCTTGATAATTTAAAAGATGGTGTAGATGAAAGCGACGAGATTCTAATCCCAATTGGGGGTCTAGTGAGCATAAAAGGATCAATTAAAGATACAAAAAAAGTTCTTGTGTTTGTTAACCAAGACACTGTAATTGAAAAAACTATTGAAGAATCTGTTGAATTTATCAATAAAATTATGAAACAACATAATGAACAAATAAAGTTTTTAAAAGAGAGAATTCTAACCTTGGATTATAACCTTCAAGGAATAAACCAGATGTTTCAGAATAAAATGGGCTAAAATATTTGTGTTTTTCACTTCTTTTAAAATAGTATTAATCTTCAATTCACATGGTTAAGTCAATGAAAAAATTAAGTAATGTTTTCTCTATTTTCGTTAAAAAGACTTTATCTGACAAAAGTTTAGATGACGCTTTAAACGATCTGAATTTATTATTAATTGGAAATGACGTAGCTACCGAAACCGCAGACATCCTCTGCGATAAAATCAAAGATTCGCTTAAAGGCGAACAGATAGGTCTATTATCGTCAAAAAGTAAACTTTTATTTGATGTTTTAAAAGAAGTAATTACCGACATTTTAACGCCTGAAAAAGACATAAATTTATTGGATGAGATAAATATTAAAAATTCTAAAAACTTGCCATATATTATAGTTTTTCTCGGTGTAAACGGTACTGGGAAGACGACTACAATTGCAAAAATAGCTCATTATTTAAAAAAAAATAATTTAAGGTCTGTAGCTGCGGCTGCGGACACATTTAGAGCGGCAGCAATAGAACAACTCTCTTACCATATGCAAAATGTTGGAATTAGAGTTATCAAGCATGAATATAAATCAGATCCTGCAAGTGTTGCTTTTGATGCAATACAACACGCAACAGCAAAAGGAATTAACGTTGTTCTAGTTGATACTGCGGGAAGACAAGTTAGTAATAAAAATTTAATGAGAGAAATGCAAAAAATCGTTAGAGTTGCCGAACCGGATTTAATCTTATTTGTTGGAGATAGCCTTGCTGGAAATGACGCGTTAACCCAAGCCAAAGAGTTTAATAATAGCATAGGAATTGATGCAAACATTCTAACCAAATTAGATGCCGACGCTAAGGGTGGTGCTGCGTTATCAATATCTTACGAAACTAAAAAACCTATCTTATTTGTTGGAACGGGACAAGGATATGACGATTTAGAGCCATTTAATCGTGAAATATTCATTTCAAACATTCTTGATATTAGCGAAAAATGACAATCAAAAGTTTAATCAATAATTAAATTTTTTAAATATTTAGTTTTAATTTAAATAATAATCAAAAAAAACGGAAGAAAAACGGAAAATGTCAAATTATCCCCATTATGAAAAATACTCTAAATACGATAAAAGTAAAAAATTAAGTATCTACGAACGTATTGGTGTCTTTCTTCAAAATACAAAAAGAATAATAAAAATTGCCAATAAGCCAGATATGAAAGAATACCTTTTAATTTTTAAGATATGTGCAATTGGATTACTATTATTAGGGGGTATATCTTATGTAATTCAACTTATTTGGACCTTTGTTAATTTCGTCTTAAACATCCGTTAGCAATTTTGAATTTTTCCTATTTTTATTGAAAAGTAAGATATAATCTATTTTTGAGTTGTTTTGTCATGAAAGTATCGTTAAATTATACCGAAAATCTCCATTTTAAAGCTTCTGCGAGGCAATTTAATGAATTTAGCGTAGACGAACCTACATCATTTCACGGTACGGATCTAGGTCCAAGTTCCGTCGAGTATTTATTAATTGGAATAGGTGGATGTTTAGGAACTTCCTTTTTATACTGCCTACAAAAAAGGAATATAAAGATGAAAAGCGTTGAAATCGTGATAGATGGAAAATTATCTCATGTAGGTCCTAAAATGCTTTTAAGGTTAACTAATGTGGATGCTGAAATTAGATTTAAACCTGAAGAAAACGCTTCTTCTGAAGAAATCAATTTATGTATCAAAAAATTTAGAGAATATTGTATAGTTTCAAACTCAATTTCGGATGGCTTGCCTATTAGTGTCAATTGTAATAAAATCTGAAATTAATCTCTACAATTCAATGTTGAAAAAAATAGAAATTTTAAAAGAAGAAAACAATTAATTGTTCCGGTATTCTTAAATCCTCTTCCTTGTTTTTACAAGCGATAAATTTAATTTTCAATTTTAATAAAAGTGAAAGCAGGCGTTTCGTCAAAATGCCATCAATAATTAAAAATTGCGTACCTTTAAAATCTTTAATTTTTCCAAAGATTTCTCCAACCGGGATTTCAAATAGTTTTTCTAAGCTTTTATTAAACCCTATACTATGTCCTGGCTCTATTTTCTCAAAGCTTTCTTCTATTATTGCGAAATTTTTGACTTTTATTTTCTTCAATATTTTTTGTAAACGCGATTCCTTTCCTGCATGTTCTTTTCTCCCGAAATCCTTAGTCTCACGTGTGGTTCTTACGGGTTTTTTATTTTGGAGACATTTTATCATTTGTTTACGAGTAAGTTCTTCTACTTCGTATCCTTCTGGTGCTCGCGCCACATAATCAAGCTTTGCAACTTGTAAAAGTTCATTTAAAATAATAGTCCCGCCACGATCCCCATCCAAGAAAGCTATAACACTTTCTTTTTTCCTAGATAAAGCAGTAATCGATTTAGGAACTTGAGTACCTTGTACAGCAACTGTATTTTTAACTCCTATCCTCAATAAGTTTAATACATCTGCTCGACCTTCAACGATTATCAGTTCTGAACTAGAGTCAACATTAGGACCCGCGGGTAAGGCTTCTGGGCCCCAAGAGATAATTTCTCCTAGTTTTATATCCGTATCGATTTGTTCTTCTATTTCGCTTGGTTCTAAAGATTTTTCATCCCATTTTTTTAATAATTCAGCCGCCCGTTCAATTATTTGTTTACGTTTAGCTTCTCTCACATCTCTTATTTCTATTAATTGAATTTCAGCTTCACAAGGTCCAACGCGCGAAACAGTTTCTACAGTTGCCGCCAATAGAGCAGTTTCTTTACGAGTAAGGCTAGAGGGGATTTTAATGATTCCTTCGGATATCCCTTCCTTAGATTCATTATTAACTTCAATTCGCCCGATTCTTCCAGATTTTTGAAGATCTCTTAAATCGAGATCCAAAAGTAACCCTTCTGTTTGGCCAAAGATCGCTCCGACGATGTCTGATTTCTCGACAACGCCTTTAATCTTAAACCTCGTTTCGATAACATACTTTGTAGTAAAATCTATATTATTAGTAGTAATCTTAATCACTTCCGTTCTTAATTTAATATTTTCTTATTTAATTTTATCAATAAATCTAAAATTAATTATAAACTTATTAAAAGAAGTAAAATCCAACTAATGGATGGGAACTAATGTTAAATTAATTATGTCTAACTAAGATCTTGAATACTTTATCTTTTGAGATAGTTTTATTTATCTTTATTAAGCTTGAATTATGAATTTACTTCCTGTATATTGCTATAAGTTTGGATAATAATTTTAGTTTAATATTTTGATTGATTTTTTTTTATGATTAATTTATTTTATTATTTCATTTAATTGATGATTTTTTTGAATATTGTACTTATTTCGATTAAAATTTTAATGTATTAATATGAATGGTAAATTTAATTAATAACTCTATAAATAATCAACATTTTTTTGATGATTATATTACTAAAATAATTCTTTTAATTTATGTTTTGTTAATTTAAAGGTTCAATTAAGGTGTGATGTAAAGAAAATAGGCAAGCAAGCGTTTTAAATCATTTAATCATGTAACAAATATAATTTTATAATTTTTTCTCCAGTTCTTAGTTTTCGTTTACCAATTCTCTGATAGAAATTTTTCTAATTTTGTTATACAACTATATAGATGCGATTTAATTCCAATTTTTTGTGCAGCTTCAATGTTTTTTGGCGAATCGTCAATAAAAACTGCCTCTGAAGGTTGTATCCCATTTTTTTTTAAAGTAAAATGAAATATATCTGGATTAGGCTTTATTTTACCAATTTTTGATGAATTTATAATTAAATCAAAATTATCATGGATTGAGTGTGTTTGGAGATCAATATCGAGTTTATCTGTTGCATTCGTTAAAAGAACTAAAATTAATCCTTCTTTTCTATATTTAAGAAATAGATCCAAAACATTATGATTAATAAGACCTGGAAAAGATGACCATTCCTTGATTAATTGCTTGCAATCTTCTAAAGGTGCAAATTTTTGAACCCGGAATGCGATTATCATTCTCCATTCTTCATCACTAATCTCTCCTTTGATTACCTTGTTCAGATCGGAATGCTCAAAAGCGCTTTTTACTAATGTACCTTGTGGTAATCCATACTGTTTTTCGTATTCCTCATTTCTATTTGTTGGAAAATGTCTAATAACACCATCTAAATCGGTGATAATTGCTTTTATCAAAGAATAAACCCCGAGAAAATCGATTTAAATTTGTTTTTTGGTTAAATTGTAATTTTGCTGTTCTTTTTCATAATTTCAAACAAAAGTTATAATTATAAACTTAATATTTAATCACAAATTGAATTCAAATATGAATTTTTATTTAGATAAGGAAAAAAATGGGTTATATGATTTGAATTTTTGGGATTGGGAAAAAGATAAGAAAAAAGCCTAAATTATTTTCTATCTTAGATTTTACTGGAAAAAACAGTTAAAGAACTAAAAGTTTTTGGGTGTGGCGACATTGTCCCCACAAAAC
>JAUWHC010000236.1 GCA_030606095.1 Promethearchaeota archaeon
TTATTTAAATTCTTTATTTGCAATATTTTAAAAATCCTCTAAAAAATAATCTTCATATAGTTTTTAATGAAGGAAAGTTTTTTTGGCTCAATTTATTTAAATATGTAATAAAAAATGAATAATATCTCAAAGATTTTAATAGTTTGTTTAGGTAATACAGCAAGATCTCCTGCTGCTGAATATTTAGCACGAGATTACGCCAAGAAATATGGTGCTAATTTAACTTTTGAGAGCACTGGTTTTATAAATGCATTTTCTTACATGCAACCCGAATCTCAGGAATATTTAAATTCAAAAGGCATCAAACACTCTGATTTTCGACCCCAAATAATCAATCGAAAATTGCTAGAAAAACAAGACTTAATTATAACGATGGAAAAGTCACATGTTATCGATATTAGAGAAAATTATCAAGCGGTTAACGACATCAGTAAAAAATTGTTTACTTTAAAAGAATTTAACGGAGAAACTGATGATTTAAATATAATAGATCCGTATTACGCCAGTGCTAAGACTTACCAGAAAGTTCTTAAAATAATTGATGAAAATATCGAAAAAATGATTAAAAAAATTATTCGGATAAATAAAACCGAATTCTAACTACTTAAAAAGAGCAAAAACAAGTTAAACTTATATAGGCTATTTTAAAACACTTACATTTTTGTAGTGTCTTCTACAATCAGCTTAAACAAATTAAAGATAATATTAAAAATAACTGATACTACTAGAAAAAATATATAAGAAACTTAAATAATCTTTTAATGAATCATTTAACGATCAATAGCACGGTTATAGAAATTTTCGTTGGCGATCTAATTAAAGCCGATTATGATGCAATTGCCATCCCTACAAATAGTCGACTTTTGCCCAGCGGTACCTTAAGATGTCGAGTATTGAAAGGAGCGGGTCATAAAGTACAAGTAGAATGTAATCGAATTATTAGTAAGATATCAAATGTTCCAATTGGGAATGCTGTAATCACCTCTGGCGGTAGCTTAAATGCTAAATTTATCGTCCATGTAAGAGCAGGTCACGATCAAAAAAAATTGATGTTAGCGATCTGGAATTCACTGAGATTAGCCGATAAAGAAGGGATATGTTCAATCGCTTATCCTCCAATATCGAAAGAAGTAATCGGATTTAACGCAAAGATTTGTGCAAGTATAATTTTTCCAACGATAAAGAAGTTCATTTTAGAAAGAAACAACAATTTGAGAAACATTTCAATTTGTCTTGAATCATTACCTGATTATAAGGATTTTGAAAATGCATTAAAGAATATAGCTGAATGTCCCAAAATTATGACATCATAGGATTTTGTTCTTTAAATAAGACATTTATTCGAAAAATATAACTTTATAAAACCATACTTAATCTTATAATTGAAATTAAATATTTATGTAGTTTCATGTTTAAATTATTAATTAAGATTATTAAAGAATAAAATTAATATCGTAGATTTAGGGGATTACTTTTTGGAAATAGAAGAAATCAATGAAGATATTTTAAATAATATAAATAAAAATATTCAAAATGATAGTTCTAACATTAAATCGTTAAAAGGGTTTGAAATAATCTGTGAATCAATGGTTTATAAAATCCTTGATATTTTCGGTAAAAATAGTTTACTTTCAATGCTGTATCAGACAGGATCTGGACCGGGAGAGATAATTGCTAAAAGAATAAAAGAAAAGCATAATAAGGAGGAATTTGGAATTTTTGAAGCTTTAGAAATCTTAATGACCGAATTGAAAGATTATTATTCAATACAAATTAGAGAAGTTCAATTAAATTCAGATCAAACTAGAGTAGTAATAGAAAATTTCTGCTTTTTAAGAGAGCCAATGAAACACAGAGAAAAACTGCAACCCGGAAAAGCGTTTTGCCGAGTCAATAAAGGTTATTTTGAAACGGCCTTTCGAAAATTGTTAGGAAATAAAGTTAAAAAAATAGAAATTAACTTTCTCTACGACGATACTGAAAAAAATGTGTGTGTAGAAGAAATGATTTTTTATCACAACTCTGATAAAGAATGATGGAATTACTATTTCTCTTTCAACCTCTGATTAACAAATTCCTAGTTAAGTCTTTAATTGTTTCGGAATCAATTACTCGTTGAATTATATTCTCATTCATAATTCTGTCTTCCTTCTTTTTCATTAGAACAATAATTTTTTTTAAATTTAAGATTAATTTATAATCTTATTGATCATTTATTTGTACTTTTTGAAAAATAAAATGTCAAAAGTTAAAAAAAAATTTGAATTAGTTTACATATTACAATCTGTTTATGAAAAATATTAAAATAAGAATTTAATTAAAAATAAAAAGTTGAAAAACAAAAATGGTTGATGTTAAAAACATAGTTATTATTGGTGCTGGTCTAATGGGCCACAATGCCGGACAAATCTTTCTAATGGCCGGTTATAATGTAACATTAGTCGATATTAAAGATGAATTCGTTGATAATGGTGTTGCTAAGATAGATGAAGGATTAAAAAAACTTGAAGCCAAAGGAAAGTTAGGGGAGGGTATTTCTACCGCTGATCTAATGGGAAAATTAAAAAAAACTACCGATACGGCAAGCGCAGTAAAAGACGCTGATTTTGTATTGGAAGCAGTTGTTGAATTAATGGATGTCAAAAAACAAGTTTTTAAGACTTGCGACGAAAACGCACCAGCACATTGCATCTTAGCCACAAATACTTCCACGATGAGCATTACTGAAATCGCTTCGGCAACAAATAGACCAGATAAAGTAATTGGTATGCATTTCTTCAATCCGCCAATTTTAATGAGGTTAATTGAGATAATAGCAGGTGAAAAAAGTTCTGACGAGGCAATGGATATAGGCGTTCAAGTAGGTCAATCTTTACCTTGTTTAAGAGGAAAGAGATTTGTTCCTAAAGTATTGAAGGATAGACCTGGATTTATCGTAAACCGTATCAATGCGCCTGTTCAAATTTATATGAATTGGGTCTTTGATCAAGCTGCTGAAAAAGGAATTCCATGGGAGCAAATTGATGGTGATGCAGGATCCTTGATGCCAATGGGGCCGTGTGAACTATCGGACTATGTAGGAATTGATACGCTATTTCATGTAGGTAATTATTATATGGGAACTTTATCTCCCGACTTTAAGCCTGGAAAAGTTATTAGCAAGATGGTTGAAGACAAGAAACTTGGGCGTAAAACAACTCAGGGATTTTTTGATTGGTCTGGAGGAAGACCAAAAATCGATAAATCTCAAAAAGCAGGCCTATTTAACGTTGAAACTTCAATGGCAATTATGTTAAACGAAGGTTGCCGCCTATTAGAAGAGAAAGTTGTATCAGGTTTCAAAGTAATTGACGAAGCAAATATGGCAGGCATGAACACACCTGGACCCTTTGCTGGTGGTAAAAAACAATTTGAGAAATGGACTAAAATTTTAGAAGAGTTAGCAGAAAAGACCGGTAAAGAATATCTTAAGCCTTGCGAATTGATGAAAACTGGCGGCTTTGTTAGCATGCGAAAATAAATTTAATAATTAATTAAAATTTATCATTTATTTTTTCTTTTTTTTTTCATGGTATTGTTAGTTTGATAGATTGAATTACTTTTTATATACGTTAAAAATTAGAAAATGAAAAATTTGAAAGTTTTTAATTACTAAAAAATTACTACTAAATATTCATAAATCAAATTTTAAAAATAATTAAATTAATTGAAAAAAGGTTTTAAAAAGAGGTTATTAAATATGTCGGAAAAGGAATTTGAACATCTTAAAATTGAATGGCCCACAAAAATAGATGAGCAGGGTAATGTCATTCGAGAAGGGACAATTGATGGTAATTACGCCGTTATTTCAATTAATAGACCTGATAGATTGAACGCTTTAACGGAACAAACTGTTTCAGAAATTTCTGGAGCCTTAAGGATAATGGAACTAGACGGATCCGTTCGTGCTGTTGTTTTACGTGGTACAAAAGATTTCACTAAGAAGCCTGCGTTTTCAGCGGGAGCGGATCTAGCAGCTGCTTTTAGTCCGGGTTTAAATCCAAGCATCCCTATGCATATGTCTATAGCTATGAGAATAAGACATCGTGATTACGACGAAATTGAACAATTTTCTAAGCCTTTAATTGCTGCAGTTGACGGTTTTGCACTCGGTGGTGGTTGCGAATTAGTACTTGCTTGCGATATTGTTATTGCATCTGATCGAGCAGTTTTTGCATTACCTGAAATTAATCGAGGAATTCTTCCTGGTAATGGGGGTATTACTCGAATGACAGCGAGAATAGGGATTAATAGAGCTCTCCGGGTAGCTTATTTTGGTGAACAATTTGATGCTAAAACTATGCTTGATTGGGGATTAGTCTCTTGGATGGCACCTGCAGAAGAGGAATTTGAAAAACTTGTCCACGAAAAAGCCAAATGGCTTAGTGAAGCTCCAACTACTGCATTATTCGTTATAAAGAAATGTGTAAAGTTTGGAACGAGATACGAACAATTAGGTCTAATTATGGAGCAAATGGGCTTTGGAATCAATCAAGCCAGCTTCGATGCCAAGGAAGGAATTCTAGCTTTCAATAGAAAAATCAAATGTCCAAAATGTGGTGGTAAGGGCAAGTTTGAAGATGGAACGAAATGTGATATGTGTGGTGGTCGAAGAAAGATCAAAGATACACCGCATTTTAAGGGAATTTAAGTAAAATTCATTATTTTTATTTGAATAAATTTTAATTTTACCCTTTTTTTTATTCATATTCTATAATTTTTTAAACAATTTTGGTTATAAAATAACTAATGGCAAATATCGAAATAATCGAAGAAATTAACGAAGGAAATCTTTTTCTTAGAAAGGTTTCAAAAAATGATATTTTTTTTTTTTATAATAGTCTTATGAATAAAGATATGACTAATTTTCTATCGTTAGGACCGTTAAGATCTTTAGAGCATTCAAGAAGAATAATCAAAAATTATCTAAAATCATGGGATAAATATCTTCAATTTAATTATATTATTGAATTACGAGACGATAAAAGTAAAAGTAGGATTGGTTCAGCTAGTCTTTGGAATATAAGTTGGTTTCATAATCGTTCTGGTGTTGGAATTTGGATTCTTCCAGAATATTGGGAGAAAGGATTAGGTAAACGAGTAATAAAATTAGT
>JAUWHC010000022.1 GCA_030606095.1 Promethearchaeota archaeon
AAGCATATCGAACCAAAGTGGAAAGAAGTTGTTGTTAATATAATCCAAAACCTTGGCAAAAATAAAGTCGCACTAATAGGTGTAAGAGTATCTGATCAGAGTGATTGGTCAAATATCATGGAAGAATTTAATGTAAACGAATATCTAGAAAAAAGGATGGTCTCTCTTTTATTTTTTAAGATTGGTTTCGAGTATCGCTTGGAAATCTACGACCAATTAGAAATTATGTTTAATACAATAATGGATATATAATAATCTTTATTATTACAATAAGAGATAAGCACTAATACTTCAAGAAATTAGGTTCTTAAAAGATCTTTTTATAATGCGTATTTTTATATCTTAACTTAAAGACAATGAAATATTAAAAAAAAAAATCTATTCCTTTTTCGGTCTTGTGAAAAATAAACCATATGCTATGAAAAAGAAAAAAGTATAATGTGCCACATGTGCAATTACATCTAATAATGTTCCATAAAATGTTGCCATAATAATTCCGGTTATTGTAGCAATAATAAAACCAATTGTAATTGCAAGAATTCGAAAATTTTTAGAGTTGATACTGAAATAAGAAAAGAAGAATATAATCCAAAAAGCCATAATTCTAGCAATCAAACTTGAAAAACTATAGATTGGAATTAGAAAACAGAATTCGATAATTAAGGAGATCACTGCCAAAATAGTTAAACTAATAATTGTTGTTTTTCCTATTTTGCTACCTTTTTTATTGATTAATTTAACATCAAATGTACTAAATCCTAAAAATGCAGTTAGGAATAAAATTGCTCCTTTGTTAAACAAATGATAATAATCCCAACCTAAATCTATAAAGATAATAGAAAAAACATATTTCATAAATAGATAACTTATAAGCCCTATACCTATACTAAAAAACCCTAAACCCCAAAATAGAGTTAATCTCACTTGGTTTTTTTTATATCGCCATATATAATAAATTCCTATTGATAATGAAATAATAATATCAATAATTATAAGAAAAAAGAGAATATTATTATAATCATACTCAGAAATAAGTTCAGTTAAGCTCAATTTTATCTCCTAAAAAATTATTAAATGTGATAATTATATTGTTGTTATTATTTAAAAAGTTTATAGACTTACATTAAAGTCAATAAAAAATACTTAATATTTTAAATTACTTTTTATTCTCAATATTGCTATTTTATTATACTTGATGACTTTGGAATAATATTTCGGTGTTATTAAATGGAAAAAGAAGAAAAGAAGTCTGAACCTCAACATTACTTTAAATTACTAAGATACGTAATTTATTTCTTTATCATAACCGGTTTAATTGCAGGATTATTAATGGGTATTGTAAGAAAAAGGGTGGGTCCTGATGTTCAAGTAATCATAGTGTGGATTTTTATTGTTTATGAAAATGGAGTTCGATCGATTGCTACAATTATTGGGTTCTATTTAACCTACAAGTATCTTAAGAGCTCAAAAGGGAAAATCTCCCGATTCAGGCGGATAAGTTTTTGTAGTCTTTCTATATCGTTTGCATTTTTTTATCTAATATTACCATTCATACTTCATTTTACGGAATTTTATTTAGCGTTAATACCATTTCCTTGGGCCTCTTTGCCATTTCAAGCACCGATAACAGGTGGTTATTTAACTACTTCCTTCACCGATCATTTGGGATGGAATGGCGTTATTATAACTCTCTATGTATATTATATATACCAAATAATTACATTTACAGGAACTATTTTTTTAGGAAGACGTTGGCATTGTAGTATGTTATGCACATTTATGGGTGCTCATGGAGAAGGGTTTGGTGAGGCATTACCTTTAATCCCTCATGACAAAAAACGACCCAAATCTAAAAGAGTTCATCCAAAAATACGAATAATTCTCTTATTAATTCAGATTTTTATATTTATTCTCAATTCTTTTCTAATAATTATCTGGATGATTTTTTCCTTTAGCGGAACTGCACTTATACCCGTTGAAACATTAATATCGATCGAAAGAACAAAATATTTAATTTTTGAATTGTATTTAATGCTTTTTTTAATGTTCTTTGTTGGGGGAAGAGGCTATTGCTATTATTGTCCCGCGGGAACACTACTGGGCGTAATGGGAAGGCTTGTAGGACAACAAATCACCACCGGTCTTACAGAATGCACTAGCTGTGGTCTCTGTAACGATGCTTGTAAAATGTCGGTCGATATTATGGCTAAGGCAGAGATCGGGGAACCTGTAAAATCTATAAACTGTGTAGGGTGTGGAGTGTGCGTTGAGTCATGCCCTATGGGCAATTTGCAATATACAACAACCTTTTTAACAAAATATCATAAGAGAAAATAAAAGAATTACTCTCTTAATAATAAGGCTGTAATCGATCTCTTTTTTTTTTCAAAGTTTTTTAATTGAAATAGCTACTTTTAAAAATAAGTTATATTATAATAATGATAAGTACAAATTCCGTTCAATATTATACACATTTGAAGGTAGGTTCGATTGCTTATAAACAGAAATCAACTTTTTAACGAGATTTTAGGTAATTTTTTAGAAAGATTTACAGATGTTGAAGCGATTATCGTCTCCGACATTGAAGGATTAGTTATTGCGGGAGAAAAAAGAAAGGATATTGATGTCGAAATTGTATCTGTTTTGACTACATTAATAAACCCGATTTTAGAAAGGATACGAAATGAATTCTCTTTCAAAAAATTTGGAACTGCAGCGTTTGACACAGACGAGTACCGTTTACTTTTTGTTACTATTGACGAAGAGAGAATATTGAGTATAGTTTTTAACAGTATGGCGTCAGTTGAAAAAGTCGCACCATATACGTACTTTTTAGCTGAGAAATCAGCTCAAATACTGAACGCCCAAGCTGGCGATTCAATTCAATTGGCAATTCCCGATTTTGAACAAGAAATAGTTCGCCATAGAAAATTAAAAGATTCAATATATCAATCGGAAGGCGATGAATATGGTAATTACGCCTTTAAGTTCGTAATTATTGGTGATTATGAGGTTGGAAAAACATCATTGATTAGACAATTTGTAGAACGCAAGTTTTCACACCATTATAGAGCCACAATTGGTCTAAATATTTTAGCACATAATTTTGACTTTCAAGGGAATCAAATTTGCTGCCAACTCTGGGATTTGGGATCACAACAATATTTTCAACGTTTTCGCAAGATATATTACGCTGGTGCAGAAGCTGGTTTTATCGTTTTTGATCTTACTAGAAGAGAATCTTTTGAAAATGTAAAGAGTTGGTATAAAGAAGTATCTGAACTTATCGAAGAAAAAGATATTCCCATAATGGTTATTGGTAATAAAAGCGATTTGATCGAACAACGATTAATATCTACCGAAGAAGGAGAAGAATTAGCCAATTTATTATCTGAAAATGGCTCATCTTATATTGAAACGAGCGCACTTACGGGAAATAACGTTAAGGACGCATTTGAATTAATTGCTTATCATTATATAGTAAAAAGTAAAAAAAAGGAAAAGGATAGAACTAAAGATGGTTTAATAGAAGCGATTTATTCCACTTTAAAAGATTTAATTATATTGGAATTAACTTTTATTACTTATAGCATGAGCTGGAACCCTGGATTCCATACTATATTGGATATTGAAAAACTAGGCGATTTTTCTAAGATAAAAGATAGTAGCGAAGAAAAATTATACACTTATAAGAACGGAGTGATGTTAAGTAGTTATCTTTACGATAAATTTGACCTTTCTAATTCTGACGGTGTTTTTTGTATATTCGACGCTAGAGATAAAGAACACATTGATCCTAATTGGAGGGAGATTTTAATTCAAATCATTCAAAAAATTAGAAAAAAACGAACAATTATCGTTGGAGTTCGAGTTTCTGACGATAAAAACTGGTCCCAATTAATGGAAGAATTTGTTATTGACGAAGATTTAGAAGAAAAAGTTGTATCGATAGTGTTTCTCAAAATTGGTTCTGATTACAGAGAAAAAATATACGATTACCTTAAGCTCATGTTAAACACTATAGTTAACACGAGAAACTTAAAATACTAATGTATTACTTTTTCAACCTATTTTTTAATTGTTCGGCGATTAAATCGCCCATTTCCTCGGTTGAGAGGGTTTTTAATTTTTCACTTTTTATGTCTACAGTTCTCCCTTCCTTAAGAGCTTCTTCTACTGCTTTATCAACTTCATTTCCAATTTCAAGCGAATTAAACGACTCCTGAAGCATTAATTTTACGCTCAAAATAGTACCAATAGGGTTAGCTATACCTTTTCCAGCGATATCGGGCGCAGAACCGTGAATGGGCTCGTACATCGAAACATTTCGGGGGTTGATATTTCCACTCGAAGCCATCCCTAAACTTCCTATAAGAAACGCTCCCTCGTCACTTATTATATCTCCGAACATATTTCCCGTCACAACCGTTTGAAATTTATATGGTGCTCGAATAAGCCATTGACAATACGCGTCAACGTAAATATCTTCTTTTTGGATTTTTGGATAGTTTTCACCTATTTCGTGAAATATTTTGCGCCACAATTGGCTAGGCTTTAAAAGGTTTGCTTTATCAACAGAAGTAACTTTACTATGTCCCTTTTTTTTGGCAAATTCAAACGCATACTTTATTATTCGTTCACAGCCTTTTCTAGTGTAAAGCATTAGATTCTGAGCAGAATCCTCGTCTATGCTCCCTATATTTTTATAGAGCCCTTCAGTATTTTCCCTTACAAAAGTGATATCTATCCCGCTACCTATAAATTCGTCTTTCAATGGACACTTCTCGCGAAGTATGTCGTATAGTTTAATTGGTCTTAAATTAACGTATAAATCTAACCCTTGTCTTATCTTCATTATTGCGCTTTCTGCTACTCCAAGAGGTAAATCAGGTAAACCTAAGGCGCCAAATAATAACGCATCGGAATTCCTAATCGTTTCAAACGATTGTTCAGGGAGGTTGTTCCCAAATTTTTTCCATACTTCCCCTCCCGCTGGTGCTTCTTTGAATTCAAAATCAAATTCAGTGTAATCCGAAATGATTTCGAGGATTTTTACTCCTTCATTTACAACCTCAGGACCTACGCCATCCCCCCTGCATACAGAAATAATTTTTTTCATAAGATTTCAAGTTAAATAATTTAATTGTGTAAAATAAATTAACAGATATAATAAAACTTATCAGATATAGAGTAATTTTTAAGACTTTTATTTATCCTTATAGCTTTTTTTTATCTAATTATTTTTTAAATAAATTCTTTTTAATGTTATAACTTTCGAGAATCCAATATTTAAAATTTTTAATCAATTAAGTGTTATTTAATCAAAATCAAGAAGGTAACAAAGTCTTTGAGATTATTAACTTTTATCTAGGAAATATATCAAATAGTAGAATCTTCACCAAAATTAGCTCATTTCCTCTATGCTTAAATCTGCATCGTCTACATTTTCCAAAATAAGAAAAGATCTCTGATCTAACGGCTCAGAAGTATATCTCCCGCTTTTCTTCTCTAACATCGCAATTTTGTCGATTGGAAGAAATTATTAACCGAAACATACTCCATCAAAAATATTACGCAAGTTTTAAATATTTAAAAGAAAATATATAATATAATAAGGTTCAAATTGAAAAATGTGAACTTTAGAAAAAAATATTAAAAAGTTAAAAGTGGAGGAATGAAAAAAATGGCTAAAAAAGTATTTGCCTGGTCACCAGTTCGAAAGTTAATGAAAGATAACGGCGCTGAAATGGTTGCTCGTGAAGCAGTAGACGCTCTAATTGATTATTTAGAGAAAGTTGCTAGAGGAGTAACAAATAAAGCATTAGAAATGACTCGACACGCTAACAGGAAGAAATTAACTGTTACTGATATGACTCTGGCAATGAAATTATTATAGATTTCAATTTTACTGCAAAAAATTATTTATTTTTCTATTTTTTTATATTTATTTTAAATGTGAAATTATTAATTTTTACTCTCATTCATATTTCTTAATCAAATTCAATGAGTTATAATTTTTATTTGAGGGTAAAACATGACAGAAAAAAAAAAAGATAAGGAAGAAGATGATGTTTTTCCTTTCATAGAAGGAGAGATCATCGATTTAGTTGCTGGAAATTCTAAATGGGCTAATCTAAACTGTAAATGGATGAACGATCCAAAAGTCCGTCAATATTCTCGAAATATATGGCCAAGAACTCTCGAAGATGTAAAGAAATGGTTCGAACCTTTACCAGACAACCAAATGAGGGAATTTATTGTCTTTACAGTTTATCATAAGCACACAAAACGGCCAATCGGTAGTATAGGATTTAATCGCATTGATTGGGTCAGTAGAAATGCTAATATATTTTTAATAATCGGAGAACCTGAGTATTGGGGGAAGGGAATAGCTGGTGAAGCTTCTAGGTTAATGATTAAATACGGTTTTACTGAATTGAATTTTCATAAAATTTTTGCTGGAGTTTTTACACCAAATAAAAGGTCTCTTCGCGCAGCTGAAAAATTAGGATTTGAAAAAGAAGGCGTTTTAAAAGAAGAAATGTATGTTGACGGGCAATATCACGATGTGCACAGGTTCGCATTGTTTAAAAGAGATTGGAAAATAAAAGACGATTAATAATTATATATTAATTGATTAAAGATGACAGAAGAAAAAAAAGATAAAGAAGGTAAGGAAGAAGAAAATGACGTATTTCCTTTTATAGAAGGAGAAAGGATCGATTTAGTTGCTGGAAACTCTAAATGGGCAAATCTATTTTGTAATTGGATTAATAATCCAAAAGTTCGTCATTATTCTCGAAATATGTGGCCACAGACTCTTGAAGATGTAAAAAAAAGGTTCGAACCCCCACCAGACAGACGTATTCGGGATAATGCAAATTTTATGATTTATCATAAGCAAGAAAAACGACCAATTGGTAGTGTAGGGTTAGATAGTATCAATTGGGTTAGTAGAAATGCTAATCTTTTTGCAATAATCGGGGAACCCGAATATTGGGGAAAGGGTATAGCTGGTGAAGCTTGTGCACTAGTGATTAAATATGGTTTTACCGAATTGAATTTGCATAAAATTCATGCGGGAATCTTTAGCCCAAATAATAGATCTCTTCGCGCAGCTGAGAAATTGGGATTTGAAAAAGAAGCAATTTTAAAAGAAGAAATATATATTGATGGAAAATATCACGATAATCATAGATTTTCGCTTTTAAAAAGAGATTGGAAAATGAAAGATGAATAATAATTATTAAATGAACGATTGGCGAGTAAATTATGGAAAAAAATACGCGATTAACATTTATTGAGGGGGAACGCATAGAACTTCTCCCAATTAATCCCGAAAACGTAAAGGTCCACGCTAGATGGGTGAACGACCCTAAAGCGCGATTATACACCCGAAATGTTTTTCCCGTATCTCCTGAAGATCTAAAGAAGCGTTTAGAGCAAACCCAAGAGCCACCAAAGAGAGATATTTTTTTTGAAATTTATCATAAAGAACTTGATAAGATTGTAGGTTTTGTAGAGTTCCATTATATTAATTATATAAATCACGCAGCAGATTTAGGCGTCTTAATAGGAGAAAAAGAATTATGGGGCAATAATTTGGGTACAGACGCAGCAAAACTAATGATGAAATACGGATTTGAAGAATTAAACTTAGTTAAGATTACAGCTATCGCTTTAAGGCCAAATAAAGGAGCTTGTCGTATGATTGAGAAAATTAGAATGAAACTCGAATTAGTAATGAAAAATCAAGCATATTTCGATGGAGAGTATGTCGATGAATTGAAGTTTTGTATCTTTAGAGAAGAATGGGAAAAAACGAATAAATAATTAATATTTTAAAAAATCAAATGAAATAATTTAAACTAAAAACTTATGAGGTTATAGAAGATGGAAAAACCAGAAGTTTTTCCCTTTATTTTAGGAGAAAATATTGACTTGGTTGCTATTAATTTAGAACATGTTAATTTGTATGCGAGATGGATAAACGACCCTCGCGTAAGAAGATATGCTCGTAATACAATACCAATTACCGTTGAAGAATCAAAAAAATGGTTTGAACCAAGGGAAGGGATAAAAGAATTTGTAACTTTTGAAATTTATCATAAAAAGGATAAAGTACCAATTGGAACTTGTGGATATGGACACATTGATTGGATAAATAGACATGCCAATACATTTATGTCAATAGGGGAGCCTAAATATTGGAATAAAAACTTAGGAACCGAAGCATCGAAACTTTTAATCGATTATGCATTTAGAGAGCTCAATTTTCATAAGATTTACGCGGGAATATTTGAACCTAATATAGGTTCGTGGAGCGTGGCTGAGAAAGCTGGTTTTGAGTTAGAAGGCGTTGAGAAGAGGACGATATATATCGATGGAGAATATGTCGATGCGAGGATGTATAGATATTTAAAAGAAGATTGGCTTAAATCAAGGGAATAAAATAATATTTACAATTTATATAATTATGAAGAATCAAGATATTTTTACTTTTATCAAAGGAGAAACTATTGATTTCGTCCCGTTAAATATTGAAAATGTTAATCTGTATGCAAGATGGGAAAATAACCCAAAAGTGCGGATATACTCTCGGAACATTATACCGCGTACTGTAGAAGAAATGAAGAAACACCTAGAGCCTTCGGATAAAAAACTTAAAAATGAGGTAAGTTTCGAAATTTGGCACAAAAAAGATAAAAAGGTAATTGGTTTTGGCGAAGTGTCAGATATCAACTGGTACAACCAACAAGCGTATTTAGGGTTGCTTATTGGAGAGCCCGATTATTGGGGGCAAAAAATTGGAGAAGAAGCTACAAGGTTATTAGTTGAATATGCATTTAACGAATTAAACATTTTTAAACTTAAAGCTTCTATACTTGTTATTAATAAAGGGTCGTGGCGTTGCGCAGAGAAAAATGGTTTTACTCGCGTAGCTACATTTAAGAAAGATATGTATGTTAACGGAGAATATTTGGATAATTATGTTTATTCGCTTCTAAAAGAAGATTGGCTAAAACTAAGAAAATAAAAAGTATTTCACCAGTATGAAATATTAATTATAATAACTTCACTCCTAATACTTTCTCGCTCCATATGGATTTAAGATAAGTCGCAGCAATTCCGAAATAATCCATTACTTCTAATGTTTCATAGTTACCTTCCAGAGATACAAGAACCTCTCCCTCAGGATCGAGAAGCTCACCTTTCTCTTTTGAAATCTCGCACATGGGTTCTTCATCATTACCAATTTTAGAATCTACAATGAATCCTATTTGCGAATCGTTATAGTTTAAGATATCATCATGCTCATCAAGTTTCATTAGAGGAAATCCGTTTTTGTTTTTAACCATGTTCCCTTCTAAAAAACCTATTTTTCTCTTTTTTTTATCTAAATATTTTTTTCCATCAATATATCCTATCTTTTTATGTTTTTTATTATACACTTCTAACATTTTTGCACCTTTCGTGTTTTTAAATTAATAAAATTTTTGTATACATCTAAGTTTTTCTAAAAATGGAGCGTTTTATTAACATATTCATTTAATAATTTTATATAACGAGCAATTAGACTCCTAACTTAAATCTAAAAAATAAAAAAAAAAGTATTTTGTGAGTATTTTTCAATATTACTTCTATTCCTGTTAATCTTCGACGCGAGTAAAATACCATTTATACAATAAAGCTTGGTTTCCAGCGAATATTCCGACTCTATCGCCATCGTTTACTTTTTTGTTAAATCCAGAGTACACTCCATTTACAAAGATGTGGCTGGTTTCACTTTCCTCGATCGAAAATTTCTTTAGAATGTCAGAAACGCGCTTTATTCCTTCAGCACTTATTTCTGCGTTAGTTGGGCTCTTTGGAGATTTTTGTTCTGATATTTTCTTTGCTAAATCACCGAACAATTTAACTAAAATTGTCATCTTTTGGGGCACTAAGGATTAAAATACGCTATCTAATTCGTCATCTGGTACATCAAACACTTCATTGTGTGGTGACAGTGGTTCTTTTAGAAAGAATTCAGGCAATCTATCGTCTGCACTAGTAAATCCTGCTGACTTATTGAACTTTATTTCTGTATCAATTATTGACTTTCCTATTCCCGCGACATCGTTAACAGTTAAATTAATTCCCAATACTCCATTTACGGATTCTACCATTCCTTCTAAACCTTCGGGGATATCCATAACGGCAAAAGCGGTAAATAGACAATAACCACAAGCATCAATTACTGCAGTTGCAAACTGTAAATTACGTGATAATTCTGCTTTTTTTGTAGGGTCTCTAGGATCTGCGGTACCACCCACTCCCATAATTTCGGTTGCAATAGCGTACCCTGCCGTGTGGTCTGCACCCATTGGAGTTGTTGCGTATGTTACACCAATACCTTTAATTGCTCTAGGATCGTAAGCCGGTAACGCTTGGTTTTTTACTACTGGGACTCTTGTTACGCCCATAGCTTTTCCAGTAAAGCCCGTACCATTAGCTAATATCCTTCCCGTCGGAGTCTTCTTTCTAATTTCTTCCATGAGCTTTAACGCTCCCTTTGCGTCTCCGAATTCGATTAATCCACCTTCCATCGCTACGGCAATTGTGGCCCCCACTTCAATCGTGTCAAGTCCTAAGTCGTTACACGCACGATTTAGTTCACCAACATCGTCTAAGTTGTAAATGCTACAATTTGCTCCTAAGGCCCAAACAGATTCGTATTCTAAAACGCCAACTGGATCTTTACCGCCCGGTTTTGTCCACACTTCAGAGCATTGAATAACGCAACCTGGGCTACAGAAATGAGGACGAACGCCACCTCTCTTTTTTATTTCTTCCGCTTTTTTCTCACCTGAAATGCCTTCGACTCTATCGTCTTGACCAGATGAGAAGTTTCTTTGGGGCAACCCTCCAGCTTCGTTAATAACATTAACTAAAACGCCCGTACCATAAGTATTTAGCGCACCTCCAGGTTTTGTCACGTCGTGAGAAGTAAGTGCGGCTGTTAACTTTTTCGTTCCTTGTTTGAAAACTTCTGGGTTTTTAATTTCAACTCCTGGTGCTCCTGCATCGTCAATAACTATAAATTTCAATCCTTTTGACGCCATAACGGCTCCAAGTCCGCCCCTTCCCGCGTATCTACTAGGTAAACCTTCAGGATCGTTAAAACAGACCCCAGAAGCCGTCCCTAACATTTCTGCAGCGATTCCACAACCACTCACGCTTACTTTGGCTCCGAATTCTTTATAAAGGTCTTTGTAGACTTGATAAAGTCCTTTTCCAGACCACTTATTTGCATTTATAAATTCAGTGCCATCGTTAGTTATTTTTAGAAGGTAATAATCGTTCCCTTCGTGTTTTCCTTCTACAATTATTGCAGCGATTTGTAATCGAGCTAACCTCTGAGAGAAAGTTGTACCTGCGTTTGCTTCCTTAATACCTCCCGTTAAGGGTGATTTTGCCCCTACTGATATTCGTCCAGAAGTAGGTGCTGAAGTTCCCGTAACAATACCAGGTGCAAATATAAGTTTATTATTTGGACCCAAAGGATGGCAAAGAGGGGGTACCTCGTTTGCTACAATCGTTGAAGTAAGTGAACGACCTCCAAGAGCCATGTAATCTTGAGGAAAATCCTCAAATGTGGCTTCAAGTTTATTCATATTTACTCTTAACATTCTTTTTGGCATAAAATTCACCTTAATTTTTAGGTTATTAATAATTGTGAATAATTATTATATAAATTTACGTTATGTAAAGTTAAACCAGACGATACACTCATTGAATTAGTAATAAAAATCTAAATCATAAAAAAACAGGCCCGAGGGGATATGTTCAAGAAACGCGAAGCGCGTATTATATTGAACCCCCGACCTTCTGCTTTCTCCATATACACTATGTAGGAGGCAGCCGCGATATCCATGCTTCGCCACGAGCCTTTATATATAAAAGATTCTAGGAATATATTCCATATATGTTTTTTGATTCTTAATAAATTATTTTTTAAAAATCCATCTAAGACCATGTTATTATTTTGGTTTTTATTATTCTTAAAAATGTAATCATAAAGAATAAGAATCCAAGAAGAAATAAACTTTTCAATGATGGAGAAAGAAAGGAGTGTGGAAAATGTTATGAGATCAAGTCTCATGAATATTTTAGAAAAAGACAAGGCCGTTTAAGGTCTATTTGTGAAAATTGCAGACAAAAAAAGTATGCAATTAATAACTTTTTCTTTAAAGAAAAACAATAAATAAAAAATTAGAGAAAATAGTGAGATATTTATAAGTACTATGGAATAAATAAATCAAAAGGTTTTAATTCTGAACTTTAATTTTAATTATTATTAGTATAGATTTTTTTGAAATATTATTTTTAGTGTTATATAAAATGGAAAGAAGAAATTACCCACAAAATAGGCCAAACAGACCTATTGATTATTTAAAGAATTCTGTGAATAAGATCATATTGATTAAAGTTAAGAGGAATCGTTTATTTCGAGGTAAATTGGCAGGATTTGACGAACATCTTAACTTGTATCTAGAAGGAACAACTCAGCTTTTTGAATACATGGATGAGGATGGTTCTCTTCACGAGGAGCACGAAACTCTTGGAGACATCGTTGTACGTGGTGATAATGTAATATTCGTCAATCTCGCTAACCCAGACAGTTAAAAACTCTTAAAATTAATCCTCTCGTTATTAGAAATCCTTACACGATATTAAATCTCATTTAGATCAAATAAAAACTTATTAGATTGTAATTCTTTAGTAAATAATAGGAATTGAAATTTGATTTTTAAATTAAAAAGTGATTTTAGGAGAGATTTGTAAAAATTGATTGAATCTGAGAGTATTGAACCTGAAAAGGCGGTATTAATAAGCCCAAATTTAGGACACCCTCTGTTTTTAGATATAGATCATAAATTCAAGCAAAAAGAATTTGAAGTTAGCTTATTATTTGTGAGCAATATAAAAAATATCGATAATTTCGAGAGTTTTATTAAGCATGGGCTAAACCTTATCCCCATTCTTGAATACAAGTGGAAATTGAAAGCGCATTTCGAAAAAGAGAAAGAAGAACGATTGGAAAGAAAAAAGAAAAGAAGTATTTGGGAAAAAATTAAAAGCATATTTTCTCGGAAAAAAAAAAAGAAGGAAGAAGAATTACCACCCGTTTTAGAGCTTACAGATTATACGGGAAAAAAGTTTGATATTGTGCAAACCAATAAAATCGAAACATTAAGGCCGCGAGCATTTAGAGGGGATTTAATAAAGGGGACTCTTTTAAAGGTAGGACCCGTAAAAACCTGCGAGATTGATGACGTTAAATATGACAATTATTATAGTCCTCGGAACTACTTAATTAAATATAATATTTATTCGGGTTTAAATGATTTTTACAAGGCGACAATTCATTTCAAGTTATCGAAAGAAGTATTGGAATTTTTAGAAAGTTTTAATTTTGTAATGTTTGATCTTTGGCAAGAAATGCCCAATAAGGAAAATCGCGTTTCTTATCATTCAATCGTTGTTTCAAAAAATAAATGGAGCGATTTTAAATTCTTTCACGCGACAGATTTACACTTGGCAGAACGTAACGATAGAATTTACGAAATCGTTAAGAAATGGAACGCTTTAGTGAGAAAATCAGATCTTGGCGAGCTTCTTGCCCAAGGTGCGAAGGCAGTTTCATTTTTTCAACGTTTACTAATAAAAAAACCAGAAGCTAAAATTCCAATTAAAATTACTGAACCACTTCTTAAGCGATTTGTAAACCCTAACAATAACTTTAGAAAATTTATTAAGCTTGTTAATAAAAAAGTAATTAAAAACGATTTAGATTTTATCGTATTAACAGGAGATTTAATAGATTTTGTGGTACTCTCCAAAATACCCAAGGAAAAAAGAAAATTATTAGATTTTAACTATAAAAATAGTAATTGGCGGATATTTAAAGAGATTTTGTTAAATTTTCCTCAAGAGAAAAGAAGAGGGATGGTTTCTGGAGAAGAAATACTTTGTCCTATATTTACTATTCCTGGTAACCACGATTATCGACCTTTTCATTACGATCTTCGATGGGGTAATTTATACAAAAAAATTGGTTTAAATAGTAACGAAGCAATCGCTTTGAACGACGAGTTAATGGCAAATCCAATTAGTTCAATAACTAAGAGTTTCAATGCTTTGAAAGCATATTTAATAGAAATTAACTCTTCATTAGATTATTATCTCAAGTTAGGAAATAACAATTTTATTTTCTTAAATACTGGCTCAGATTCTTTCAAAAAATTGGTGGATTTTGTCAGTGGTCATCCATCGGTTACTGGAATTTCAGGAAAACAAATTAAGTATTTAGAAAATATAATTAGTAGTAAGATAGAACTGGAAAACAAGACTTACCTTATGCTTCATGGACCACCAATTAATCCAAAAAAAAAGATTAGCGCACTTAAACGGTATGCGATGTCAAAACAATCCAAAGAATTAATAACGAAAATCGATGAATTTAAAGAATCTTTAATTCAAAAGTTAGGTAAAAAACTTTCCTTAGCTCGAATTGATAACAAATTTGA
>JAUWHC010000357.1 GCA_030606095.1 Promethearchaeota archaeon
TTTTTCAAATATTAAATGTTATGAATATGTTAATCCGGTGGAAATCTACGAAGTTTCACCCTTATTAACATACATCAAATCAATGTTCCCAAAAGAAAAGTATCCCGATTTTCAATTGAAGGAAGCGGATATTCAAAATGCGATTCAATCTATTATAGATACTGATAAAAAATTTACAATCACCGGAATTTCAGGGCTTTTTAGAGCAGGAAAATAATATACTTTAATTTTGCTATTTAGTTTTACTATTTTTAAGATTGTTATTAAGGATGAATTGCTATGTTTTAAAAATTTAATAAAGAATTAAAAAAAAAGAAAAAAAATAAGATTAGAACTTATACCAAGAGAGTTTCTCTATTTGTACTTAATCGAAAGTAAGAGATCATTCTTAGTAATTTTCTTCCTGTTAGCATGCATGGTAAAGGCTCGAGCTTGTTAAGTTAAACCAATTGCAGTCTTTTCAAGATGATCGATTAATAAATCGACTGCGTTGCGAGCAACAATGCTGGCACCCTGTTGTTTCATAAGCCGCCTGATGGGAGACCACGCAAAGCTATGTTTCTTTTTAGCCATTTTTCATTCCTCCACTATTTAAAATTTTTAAATGTTTAATTTTTAATTTTTTTTGAATTTATTTTTAAAGTTTCTTAGATAGTAATATATCCGAAGAGTTATTTAAATCTTTTGCCTAAATGTGAAGAACTTCAAGAATTAAATGCATAAAAAATCACGACAAAAAATTTTGGTTATAATTTAATGGTCATTTTGTATGATCATCCAATGGTTGATCATTCGAAAAATATGAATCCACTTTTTTAGAATCATAATAATTCAAATATCAAAATAGAATAAATCTCGTTTTATATTGGTTTTATTATCATTTAATGAGGTAGTAAAAAATTTTGAATTGAAAAAAATCATCCCTAATGAATATTATTTTATCGATTGTACGATCATAATTATTAAGTCATAATTGACCTAAGTAATAAAAATTAGTTTCAATCTAGAAATTATGTAACTAAATCAAATATTAAAAATAATAACTTTAATTCTTGGATAATAAATTTTTATTTTTTGGAGATTTCAACAGAATGTTATAATTTAAAACGAAAATTTTAATTAATTCTGACTTTTTTAATAGTATTAACAATAACAATTTATTATTTCTTAAAATTAGTTTTTGAAAGGTAAAATGATATGGCTCAACAAATAATGGTACCCGGCGCAACGGCAGTAGCTATCAAGTGTAAAGATGGAGTTGTGTTAGGAAACGATCGCAGGGCAACATGGGGTTATACTGTAACAAATAAATCCACAAAAAAGTTATTTAAGATTACAGATCATATTGGCTTGGCAGCTTATGGCTTAATAGGGGATTTTCAATTTGTCGTGAGGGTGTTAAAAGCTCAAAGCGTGTTATATGAATTAGATGCCCAAGATAGAATTAACACAAAAAGCGTAGCGAAAATGATTTCTAATATGCTGTATTCTCGAAAAATGATGCCTTTCTATACAAATTTAATCATTGCGGGAGTAGATAAAGATGGACCAAGATTGTACACGTTAGATGCGCTTGGCTCGTTGATTCCAGAGGACTATGGTGCAACAGGAACAGGTATGCTCCTTTCTATGGGTATCTTGGAAGCAGAATATAAACCAGACATGACTATGGAAGATGGCGTAAAGCTCGTCGAAAAAGTAATAAGGAATTCAATCAAGAGAGATGTGATGTCTGGAAATGGTATTGATTTACTAATAATTACCCAAGATGGTACTGAAGAAAAATTAATTGAGATAAAGGAATTAGGCGAATAAAAAAGAGTTTTTTTTAAAGTTATTTCTCATTATTATTGCCAAAAATTTTATAAAATGATATATTTTTTTACTTGTTAGTTGATCTATTTATTTTGGTGTTTTCTTTGCGTCTATTTGGTAACACATTTGAAGGTTATAGAGAAGTAAAAGGATATAGTAAAGAAGAAATTTTAAGTATTAAAAATTCTATTTCTAGCCTTAAATCGGATAAAACAAAATCACAAGAGATCGAAGATTTCCTTAAATCTGAATTTAAGCTTGAAGTTCTCAACTCTTTCACAGAATATTTTAATGAAATTAAACCTTTTTGCGAGGATTTTTTATTTTCTCAAACAAAAAAGGATTATTATTCTTTAAAATCAGTAATTATTGACGAGTTAAGACTAATCTCTAGTAATTTAACAAATTTAAGCTCAAATGGTAGAAATGTGAAGCGAATCGTAAAGAATGGAGGATACATTGAAAATTACTTAAAAATTTGTAAGGAGTCTATTAATAACCTTGACGATTTTATCCTTCGTTTAGAGAATTTTTCAGTGAAAATAGAGCGCGATTACGAAAACGATATATCGTTATGGATTGAAGCAAATAAAATAAAAAACCTATCTTTTAAATTAAACCTTATTCCAGACGATTTGAATAATTGGAAAGAAATTCAAGAGCTCCCCATCTACATACAAAGTTTAGTTGAGGCTAAAACAAAGAAAAAAATAAAGTCTCGTAAAGAAACTTTATTAACATTTCATTTCGATGAGCTTTATCAGTTTTTTCTAAGTAAATCAGATGGAAAAAAAGATTCTTACGGTGATCTAATTTATTTATTATATCAAAATAATATGTTCGAAGAATTTAAAGGAGAAGAATTTGTAAACATCCTTGAAAGGAAAGAGTCCGTGCAAAGATTAAGGGATAAAATGCGTCCAATTATAATTGCACTAATGAAAGATAAATTAAAAGAATATTTGCAGGAACTTGAAGATTTAGATAAGCAATACGATTTAACTGGACATGGACAGGGTAAACTAGATTTAAACCATATTATGGAACAAAAATTCAGTGAATTTCTCCCTAAAGTCGTTGATTTATATTTTAAGGGCATAGATAAGAAATTTCAAGGAGCGATAAATAATGTAAGTGCCTCTGAGGAATTCGTAAAAATCGTTCATTCAAACTACGATAAAGTGGATGATTTTGCATTAAAAATTGATGAAATTGACACATGGATATTAACTTTTGATAAAATGTTAAAACCCTATGAGAGTATTACAACTACTTTAAAAAAGACCCTAGCAAATATTATATCTGAAATTATTCGACGCAAGGATGAATATATAAATTATATTAATAGTATTAAAGATGAAGGCTTACGAGTAGATATCAGAAGTTTTGTTGACGAAAAAATTGCTGAAGTGAATAAATTAATTAATTCCTACGAAGATGAGACATCTGTTATCATTAGAGAAGAATTACCGCAATTAAGAGAAATAAAAGACTTATTAATTAATTATAAAGTAAAAATTGAACAAATCAAAGAAGAAGTTTACGTTAAATTGGATACTTACAAGGAAAGTAATATAGAAATGTATTCAATCATCAAATATTGGGAAGATAATTTCAAACGCAAGAAGCAACAGCTCACATTC
>JAUWHC010000104.1 GCA_030606095.1 Promethearchaeota archaeon
TCCCTAATTGTAAATTTTTTTGTAAAGAGCCAGCCGTTCCGATTGAAAGAAACGATTTAATTCCAAACGCGCTAAGTTCTTCCATTAAAATTGCTACTATAGGGGCTCCAATTCCAAAATTACCACATATACCGATCTGATTGTTGTTTTCATTTAATAAGTAAAAATACCCTTTAAAAACGCTATCAATTTTTTTAAGAGAATAATTTTCTATTATATAGTTAAAGATAGTAGGAGAATAACATATTATTACTCCTTTAGGGGGATCGATATCGGGATATCTTCCAAGTTCTTTTTTATATTTCCAGAAATCATTAGCGTTAACAAAAGATTTCTCACGGTATTTATTCGGATAATTTGGAAATGTCATATTTTTTGAAAAGTTTCAGAGAATTTGAAATTATTTAAAAAATACTAATACTCTAAATTTTATCTAATAAACTAAGCCAACTAGGTAACTCTTGAATATTATTGTTTCTAAAATTGATCTTCTCAATCGATTTTAAAGCACTCAAGACATCCGGGACAATTTTAAAGTCGTTCCAACTTAAATCAATATTTTCAAGGTGCGAAAGTTCACTTAAAGAATCGGGTAAATTTGTTAAATAATTACAGCTTAGATTCAGATATTTTAAATTCTTCAATAAACTAATCGATGACGGTAGTTGATTTCTCAACGATAAACTCAACTCTAAAATGTGCTTTTCTTTGATTATACAAGCTATATTTTCGTCGTAAATCACCTTATTAACGGAATCCCAGTTAAAAATGTTATTATTGTTTATATTTAATCCCAAATCTAATAAGAAAGGAACTTCCTCAGGAACGAGATTATATTTTAAAGCGATTTGTTCTAACCTCTGAAAATATATTTGATTTAAAGCTTCGGACAAATAACTCTGGCGATTTTCCAACATACATCCAAGTAAGCTTAGTAATTTGGACGATTTATCGTTTAGAATAGCCCATTCTAAGGATTTCAAACCCACCTCTAAGTAATTTGATAATATAATTTCAGCAGAAATTATCCTAATATCTTCGTATTCATCAGAAATTAGACAACTTTCTATTATTTTAAAAATAGCTTGATTTTTAACATTTAGCTTGTTTAAAACATTTAGACTTTCTAATCTTAAGCTTGTATCATCAGATTTTTCTATAATTGAAATCAGAAATTCAATAGCTTCAAACTTTGTTATTTTATTCTGAATTATTTTCTGATAAATACTATTTGGGTTTAAAGTATCTTTCATTTCGATTTAATCTTTTATATGCTAAAATAAATTAATAAAAAATTTTAAGATAATTGTAATTTGCTTAAACCAATTTCCACTTATTTTTTAAAATTTAAATATCTTTATTAGATTGAGGATTTATAATATAAGTTGTATATATATTTGAATTAATATTTCAGATAAATAATGATTGCCAAAACTGATTCTAACCGAATCCTAAAATTAAAAAATACTTTATTATCGAGTAAATATGAAATATGCGTTGAACGCATGAGATATTTCACAGAAAGTTATAAAGAAAATCCCAACGATCCTGAGATTATTAAAAGGGCGAAAGCAGTTGCACATACATTAAAGAACATGACTATATTCATTAGGGATAATGAGTTACTTGTTGGAAACGAAACGAGTAAAAATTTAGGAGAAAAAATTAATCTCGATCTCCAAAGATATGACAATAGTTTGGAGAAAAGAGTTACTTTTAAAAAACTAAGAAGACGAAAACTCCAACCATTTTATATTGAGCAACCTGAAATTGACGAGTTATTGGAAATAATTCCGTATTGGAAAGGAAAATCTTTAATTAGTAATCGGATTAATAAAAGATTGCGAGAAGAAAAACTAATCACGGGAGAGGGGCAAATTGCTTCTTTAGCCCCAAACATTGCCATTCAAATTGGAACTACAGAAGGACATTTATGTGCGGGATACGAAAAGCTTTTGAAATTAGGATATAAAGGCATCATTGAGGAAGCTGAGTTATTTCAATCTCGGTTAAATGAAGCCGACGAAGATTACCAAGACAAGTTTAATTTTTACGATTCCGTTAAAATTTATTACAGAGCGGCGATAGATTTTGCTCAGAGGTTTTCAGATCTCTCACACAGAATGATAGAAACTCAAAATGACGATGTGCGTAAAAGTGAGCTCAAAATAATTGCAGATATGATGAAAAAGTTCACTAAAGTACCTCCCGATACGTTCTACGAAGCTGTAGAATTTATTTGGTTTTCTCAAAATATCGCAAATATAATCTATCAGCGAAGTGTTCTAGCTCTAGGCCGATTAGATCAAATATTATGGCCTTATTACGATAACGATCTTAAAAACGGGAAAATCAATCGTGATTTCGCTTTAGAATTAATAGAAGAATTAAATTTAAAGCTAACATGGAATGTAACACTGTTACCCGCAGATTTTACGCTGATTGCCAATGCCCTTGGCCAGAATACCCAAACAATTACTATTGCAGGGATGGACACGGATGGAAACGACGCAACAAACGAGCTATCTTTTCTATTTCTTGAAGCCTACAAAAACATAAAGGTTTTTAGCACCGACTTATCGGTAAGAATTCATAACAACACGCCAGAACATTTCTTCGAAGAAGCTATTAAAGTTTTTAAGTACACATCGGGTATAGCTTTCTATAACGACGAAATAATCATTCCAGGGCTTAAAAAAGCAGGATATTCGCTTGAGGATTCTCGGAATTACGTTTTAATAGGATGTGTAGAGCCCACTGGTCAAGGAAATAGCTTTTCGGCAACGGCTCGTATGTTTATGAACTTACCAGGCGTGTTAGAATTAACGCTAAACAACGGATATAGCTATTTTTCGGGAAAAATAGACGGTTTACAAACTGGTGATCCGGCGGGGTTTTTATCTTTCGAGGAGCTATACGACGCTTTTACTCGTCAACTTAAACATAACATTGAATTATCTGTCAAAATAGCAGAAGTAGGAGATATCGAAGCCATGAAATATGGTCAGCATCCGTTTGTCTCCGCAACATTAGATGGTTGCTTGGAAAACGGAAAAGACCACGTGTGTGGAGGATCTAAATATAATCTTTCCTCAATAACTGCTTACGGGTTCGCTACTTTAGTCGATTCCTTATATAACATAAAGAAGGTTGTTTACGATCAAAAATTAATGCCATTACCCGAACTAATTGAAATAGTAAATTCAGACTTTAAAGATAACGAAGTAACTCGTCAGAAGTTAATTAATAATTACGAAAAATGGGGAAACGATAATACTGAGATCGATTCCCTTGCTATTAAATTATGGGACTTATTTACTCAAGAAGTAGTTAAACATAAACCTTTAAGAGGTGGTCGATATAGCGCTGGAGCGTATTCAATGGGCATCCATGTAATGGAAGGAATTTTAACGCGCCCAACCGCCGATGGCAGAAAAGCGGGAAGACCAATATCAAATAGCTTATCACCGGTAAATAAAGCTGAAAAGAATGGAATCACTGCGGCATTAAATTCGATAGCAAAATTAAATTACGACTACGCTATGAATGGAATAGCCGTTAACGTACGAATCCATCCTCAAAATTTAGAAAGTCAAGAAAATGTAGAAAAGTTTTATCACTTGTTAAAATCTTACTTCGAAAAAGGAGGTATGCAAATTCAACCTACTGTAGTATCGACTGAAACATTAAAAGACGCACAAATCCACCCCGAGAATTATTCTGACCTAATCGTCAAAGTTGGTGGTTATAACGCTACATTTATTGATCTAGGAAAACCCATTCAGAACGATATAATCGATAGATTAGAAAATAAATTTTA
Source organism: Promethearchaeota archaeon (assembly GCA_030606095.1). Lineage (GTDB taxonomy): Archaea > Asgardarchaeota > Lokiarchaeia > Sigyniarchaeales > SOKP01 > SOKP01. The sequence continues at coordinate 3,821 of JAUWHC010000104.1, forward strand.
GAATGTAGAAATCTTAACTTAATGCTCAATGTCATGGAAACCGATGTCCTTATTATTCTCATTCATTCTTAAAACTTAATTTTTAAAATATTTGCAAAATTTTTAAATTTAAAGAAATTAAGTGTAAATTATGCCAGATATAAAATTGTTAATAAATGGAGAAAATATCCCATTAAATCCAATTATGACTACGATTCTAACCAATATTAACTTAGGATTTATTGGTGCGTTAAAAAAAATTCCTGAAGATAAAGTAGAAGTGAAAATCGAAATCAAATTATAATTTTTTTTTTTTTAATATTTTGGCACTCTAAAACAAATTCTTTTTTTTTATTAAATAAACGAATTAAATGAGACAAATTACTTAATTAGATAGTTTTAGATAAACTAAGCTATATTTATAGAATATGAAGAAGAAGAAAAGTATAGATTTCAATAATTGTTCGTTATGTTTTATTCCGGTACCGGTTTATTTAATTACTACTATAGATGAGAATAATATTTATAATATTGCTCCATATGGGATGGTTATGCCTATTTCTTATAACCCCCTTATAATTAGTGTTGGTTCGGCAAAAAGTAGAGACACATATAGAAATATCTTACAAATAAATGAGTTTGTTCTAAATGTACCAAGTGTAGAACTTTTAAAAAAAATAAATAGAACAGCTGATCCAATTCCATCAGCTGAAGATGAATTTATCCACGCTGACTTAACTCCAATTAAATCAAAAATAGTTCAACCTCCAAGAATTGAGGAGTGTAAATCGCACATGGAATGTAAGACGATATGGATAAAAGAGGCTTCAAATACGTGCACAGATAGAGTTATAATTACTGCAGAAGTAGTTGCGTTATCTTTAGATGAAGATCTCTTTATAAAAAATCTTTGCATGCAAAAAGGACTTATGAAACCTTTATATTACGAAAAACATTCATATTTTTCACTTGGCGGATATATAGGTAGTCGAAGAATGAGATGATTTATTAGTTGATATTATAAAGATTGCAATAGTAATAGTGAAAATATCAAATTTAAGAAAACTCTTTCCTTCCATTAGTGGATTGAATATTTATACTTTTAAATCTTTAAATAATTTGATGGATACTCATAAAGATAAATGAGGGAAAAAATAGAAGAAGAATGATTATCATTAAATGTGCTAAATGTAAAGAGAATATTATTAAATACGTGAAATTGGGAAAAGGAAACATCCATCGCTGTTATAAAAGCCGTATTCAAAAATATTATGTACCACTAAATAATAAAGAGTTAAAATGCCCTAATTGTGGAAAAGTAATAGGAACTGATGGAGGATATTATATCAAAATGAACCATCATGCATTTACATACTCCGGAACAATGAATTAATCTTTTAAAACTTTTTTAATTTAGAATTCTCGCTCCCATCTGGAAGAACGTAATCAGGGGATATATATCCCTCTTCTTCAAATCTTTTTTTTCGAATACAATTTTTACCTTCGTTCCAGCAATACATTTCAACCCATTTTTTATCGATCAAACCTTTATCATTAGCTCGTTTTATTGCGGAGGTTTCATCATACCAGCGACAAAAATTTTTCTTCATATCACTTATAAACATTATATTACTATTATTTTTGTCTAAAAGGGAATTTAAATTGAAAATCGATGACTATCAATTAGCTGCAGAATGGATTTTGGAATCTAAGAATACTGTACTTTTTACAGGAGCAGGAATTTCTGTCGAAAGTGGAATTCCACCTTTTCGTGGTAAGGATGGACTATGGAGTAAATATAATCCATCCTTTTTATTAATGAGTAATTTTAGGAAATATCCAAAAGAATCTTGGGAATTGATATATGAGATTTTTTATGAGTTTTTCAATCAAGCAAATCCAAACAAAGCTCATTATATCGTCGCAGAACTAGAAAAAAAAGGATTAATTAATGGTATAATTACCCAAAATATAGATAATCTGCATCATAAAGCAGGAAGTAAAAGTATTGTAGAATATCATGGAACATCAAGAACCTTAACCTGTTTAAATTGTACTCAAAAATTTAATAGTAATAACCTTATAAATAAAGAAAATTTACCTCCTCATTGTCCCAGTTGTGATGGTTTGTTAAAACCTGATTTTGTGTTTTTTAGTGAACCAATTCCCGCTGAAGCTCAATATCTTTCGAATAAATACGCTTCGACAGCCGAATTGTTTATATTAGTAGGAACTACTGGAGAGATAATGCCTGCTTCTTTAATTCCATATCTTGCAAGAGAAAAAGGTGCACGAATTATTGAAGTCAATATTGAACCTACTAAATACACTCAGTCAATTGTTGATATTTTTTTAAAAGGAAAAGCCACAGAAGTATTTATAAAACTCAAAAAAATACTTAATTTCTAATAATACTCCCCCTTTCTTAGATATAAAATCAGGAGAAAACCCATATTGTAATTAAATATCATAAAAAAAGGTAATAAAAATAAACGATTTAGATTTAAAAAAGTTAGATAAGCTTTTATCTTATTGTTATAAGCTTTATAATGAACAATTAAAAAATATTAAAAGTGAATTTAAAAAATGGTAGAAACCGTGATATTGTGTAAGGAGGGAACAATTAACTCTTATTTAAGTGCCCTCGTTATTGCAATGAATAAAAAGAAGAATGGAGAAGATGTACATGTTGTGTTTATGCAAGAAGGATTAGCAGCTCTTGTGGACAAAAATTTTAGATTTATACCTGGTTTGGAACCATATGCGAAAGATATTGAGAAAAATGCTGCTATGATGGGTATCCCTTCAGATCCTTTCGAATTAATAAAAGAGGCAAATAAGGTAGGAGTTCCTTTGTATGCTTGTCAAGCATGGATGAAACTTCTAGGTGGAAAACCTCCAAAATTTCCAATTCCGGATGGTTTGCAGAAACTGGAGTTATCAGAATTAATAAAGGCGTTAGATGAAGCAAAAAAAGTGTTTTCGATTTAAATTGAAATTTAAAATCCGATAATTATTAAAAAAATAGAAAAAGAAATATATCTTTAGCTGATCTTATATTGCGTCTTTAAGAAGTTTATGATGAAATTCTTGACTTTAGCGCGATCAGGCAAACTTGCGATCATTCCATATATTGCAGCTTCACCTTCAGAAACCTTTTCAGGGTGTTTCCGCACTTCTGAGATCTGTGAAAAAAATAAAAAACAAAAATGATCAAGATTTTTACTACTTGTTATTATGAATAAGAAGAATATGTCATATGAAGAAAAAAATACCCTAAAAGGAAAAGTAACGCTTGTCACTGGTGCAACTGGTGGTATTGGGAGGGAAATTTGTAAAAGATTTGCAGAATTGGGATCTTTTGTGTATATTTGTGATATTAAGGAAACCACTGAACTTGCAAATTATATCAATGAACAATATGAAGAACCAAGATCAATGGCAGTCCCATATGATATTTCAAGTAAGGTAGAAGTAAGAGAAATGTTTCAAAAAATATTAAAAAAAAATAATGGAGTAGATGTTCTCATCAATAATGCTGCCGTTCACGGTACAGGTGACTTTCCTGAAATTTCTTATAATGAGTTTCTTAAAACAATAAAGATTGATCTTTCTGGTGCAATGTATTGTACCCTTATGGCGATTCCATATATGAAGAAAAATAAATGGGGGAGAATAGTTTTTACTGGGGCACCTTTGTCTTCTTCTGGGATACCTTGTTCTTATCTTGCCGGTAAGTCTGCCTTTATCGGTTTAGCAAAGTACATTTCTAAAAGATACAAACACGATAATATTCGAACGTTTACTTTAGTTTTAAGGCATTGTGATACTCCCATGATAAGGAGAGTGGTGAAAGCACGAGGAAAGGACGTTGAAAAGGGCATTGAAGAGTTAAATAAAAAATCTAAAACGGGTAAAATGATTACTCCAGAAGAAGTGGCAGAAATATATGCATATTTCTCTTTAGCTAAATCACCGAAAATTAGCGGTCTAACACTTCTCTCAGATGGAGGGATCACATATCTTTAAAAAGAGGTGAAGA
>JAUWHC010000206.1 GCA_030606095.1 Promethearchaeota archaeon
AAATTTAAGAATCGACCAATTGGGCATTTATCTGGGGGAGAATTGCAAAAAGTTATGGTAGCACGAGCCTTAGTTTCTGAACCTAAAGTAATACTTTTAGATGAACCAACTAGCGCTTTGGATTTTTTAATGGTGAAAGAGCTAATGGAATTACTAACTGAATTAAATGAAAAATTCAATATTACTATTTTAGTTATAAACCATCATTTAGATTTGTTAACTCCATACTGTTCAAGATTATTGCTAATAGATGGTACTATTATATTTGATGGGGATCCAAATGATAAGCGGGTAAATGAAATAATAAATGAAATATTTATAAAATTTTAATAAAAATAAAGATTTTAAACTACAAAATCATGATGGAATTAGATTATAAAGTAATAAGACTTATACATCGTTTAGAAAAACCTATAAAAATTAGTTATCTTTCAAAAAAAATGCTAATCGCTCACTCAACTTTAGGTAGTTGTATTAAAAGACTGAAAAACAAAGGCTATGTGAATTACGAGGCTTATCATGAAGTCATGTTAACATCTAAGGGAAAAGATATAGCAAAAGAGTTAAATAGGCACGCAAGACTCTTGGAACTATTATTACATTACGAGTTAGGTGTAAAACCAGAATTTGCACATAAAGAAAGCGAAAAGTTAAATCTACTTATCCCGTGTGAAATTATAAATAAAATTTGTAAGAAATATGGACATCCCAAAAAGTGCCCTTGCGGTGAAGAGATCGTAAGTTCAAGTCATTGTATATGTGAAACTATGATGAAAAATAAAGGTTAAAAAGTTTAATTATTTTCATTTTTAGTTTGAAGGTTTAAGGCTTAAAGGGGCTATCATGAATAACTTTATCTATTGCATCTAAGCATGCTTCCTCCCAATTATCATAGGGATCAATATTTTTACAACAATCAGGACACCAATCGTCAGAATAGCCATCATCAAAATCATCAGCCTCTAAATCACCATTTAGAATTTGCCCGCAGTAGAAACATGTATTCTCGTCATACCTATCTAAAATTTCATTAATTAGCTCAATTTTTTTCTTTGAATTCATTTTAACACTCATTTTTAATAAATCTTTATTATATTATGGAACGATATCTTAAAAAAAAGTTTGGTAAATAAAAAAAAATTTCTTTTATTTAAAAATTTAAACTATTATTTTTGAAGCTTTGATCAAAGATTTTTCAGTGTTCTTAATAATGTTCTCCATAATATCTTTAACGCTTTCAATAGAGCGAATAATACCAATGCTTTGGCCTAATAAAACTGCACCATCATCTATGTTTCCATTATAAGTCATTTCATAATGTTTTTGATCTTCTAGAGCCTTTTGTGGAGTAAGTTGAGCTTCGAGCGCCATTTTTTCTTCTTTACTTGAAATAACGCCATGGTGCATCGAATAATTATTTTTCCAAAGTCTTATCGGACCTAAAACGCCAGTAACCCATGTCGTATCGTTTGCTTTGGCAGAAGGTACGATGTTTTTATAGTTATCGTGAAATTCACTCTCTTTTGAAGCAATAAATCTAGAACCCATAGCAACCCCTCCAGCACCTAGGGTTAATGCTGCTGCTACGCCTTCTCCCGTAGCAAAACCACCACAAGCTATCAATGGGAAATCGGGATGCTTTTGTTTAACTTGCTGAAGAAGTACTAAAGAGCTTATTTTTTCATACGATTGATGCCCGCCTCCTTCCCAACCTGTAATGGCCATACCGTCGCATCCTGCAGCAACGCATTTATCCGCTAACCATAACGCAGGTGCCACATGAAAATGCTTAATATTTGACCCGCCGTCTTTAAGCTTCTTAAATGCATTATTATGAATCATTTTAGGCGTTCCAGCGCTAGTGATTACGTAAAGACATTGTTCTCTTAATTTAGGATTATTATTGATAAACCGTGGAATTGCCCGACAGAGCCCTGGTGCATCAATCTGCATTCTTGAAGTTCTTATGTTAAAACCAAAAGGCTTATCAGTATGCTCAACGACATATTCCATATTTTTCTTCATTTCAGATAAACTACTTTTTCCAAATAAATTAGTATGACTTAATACTCCCAAACCTCCCGCTTCTGAAACTGCCACAGTTAAGTCTGTAGTATAAAACGGACCCATTGGAGCGGCAAAAATAGGATATTTAATCCCAAACATATCTGTAATATTAGTCTTTAAACCCAATGTTTTTCCCTATTATTAAATTTATATTGTTATTATTAATATTATGAAAGTATTATGAAAAGTATTAAATAATCTTTTTGAACGTTTAAATACGAAATAATGGATATTATAAATAGCAAGTAACAATTTTCATACACAAACTAATCCGAATATGCTGTTGAAATCTGGTAATATAAACTTTTTAAAATTTTTATTAGCAATCCAATTTTATTCTAATTATATCAAAGAGTATTAAGTACTTGAAAATGAATCCAGAGATTATATGTTTAGGCGAATTGCTTGTCGAAATTATGAGAACGGAAGATAATGTCCCTCATAACATAGAAGGGGGTTTATATAGGGGGCCCTTTCCGAGCGGCGCTCCGGCAATCTTCATAGATTCAGCAGCACGTATGTCAAAACCTTTTAATTTTTCAACAGGTTTTATTGGGGTTATCGGAAACGACGATTTTGGGGAATGTATTGTTAACAAATTAAAAATTGATGGTGTAGATACTTCTAAAATAAGAGTTAGTAAAGAAAGAACGACTGGAATCGCTTTTAACCAATACAATTCCGATGGCTCCCGCAAGTTTATTTTTGCTCCGGGAGCAGCAGGGCAGATGACTCCAGAAGATATTGAAAAAGAATACTTTTCTAACATCAAAACTCTTCACATTATGGGTAGCGCACTTTCAATTAGCGCCACTTCCCGAAAATCTTGTTATAAGGCGATCGACATTGCTAAATTACTTAATCCACGGGTAACTATTTCGTTCGATCCCAATTTGAGACCTGAGATGTTAGATATTAAAACAATTATAAAAATATCGAAACCAGTATTAGAAAAGACAACTATTTTATTCCCAAGTGGCGAAGAAGCAGAAATGTTAGCTGGTGTGAAAGGAGAGAAAAAAGCGTGTAAGAAATTACTGGAAATGGGTCCCAAATTAGTTGTTTTAAAAAAAGGGAAAGAAGGGTGCCAAATATTTTCTTCGGAGATAGTTGATGGAATAAACATCCCAGGATTTAACGTAAAAGAAATAGACCCTACTGGGGCAGGTGATTCGTTTGGAGGTGCATTTATTGTTGGATATTTAGCCAGATGGGATCTAAAAAGAATTGGACTGTTTGCAAATGCAGTTGGAGCTCTTAAAGTAAAATTCTTTGGACCTATGCCAAATACATCGTACGAAGAAGTAATAGAATTAATAGAAGGTCGATAAAGAAAAATGCAGATCATTTCACTTTAAATGTAATGAAAAGACTTTAGCGCTAACCATCTGATTGTCTTTAATAGTATAATATCTAAAACCTGGTGGCTTAAATTTGAATTTTGCTGAAAGTGGGCCGAGTGCTTGTGTTTGAAATACAAAAGGTTTGTTAGCATCGAACCAAGCCTTTAGTTCTAAAGGATCGTTGAATTCCTTGAGCTTGTCTCGATACCGGGAAGTGTAAATTTCACAAGGTACTTCGATATAAATCGGGAAAAACAGAAAACCGAAATTGATGCGTTCTGTTTTTTTTGCTTCTTTCAATCGATACTCTTTTAAAGTATGTGTGTGGCCGCACATTGCGAAATCTATTTTCCTCCGAATGATCTTATCTGATCCTGTGAAAATCTTTAATAATGTTGACCAGTTGTACATTATCGTTTGATACTTTAAGTTTAAGATTTTGTCTAGTCTTCCCGTCCCGTCGTACCTTTTTAAATTGTCCTCGTAGAAATCTGACCACTCCAAACGGCGTTTCCGTATGTTTAATTTCTTTTTATATTTTCTCCTTTTATATCTACTGAGATTGGGGGAGATAGGGGGGGTATGTGTGCATACAATAACTTTCTGGTTATGTGCAATTCTGATATATGATCGCAATAAATCTACTTGATACTCCTTAATTCCTTTGGTACTTGGCCCGCCTTTAAGAAGGTCGTGCGCGTCAGCTATAGAGTCCTGGCCTGTGTCAAGAAATATGAAATTATATTGATCTCCAATTTTAAGCTTAAAATTAAGATTAGGGTTTATATACCTAAAATAATCTTTTAAAAATTTATCTCTAGATATAAGGGCAGTAAAGTTATTATAAAATTTTGTGTCGTGATATCCTTTCACATCTGAATGAGTCATACCAAATATTTTATGAATGTGGCCAAATTTAATGCCGTATTGCGATTTACGATAATCGTGATTTCCAATAGTAGTAAAAATCGGAACCATAATTTCTTGCTTATTAACGAACTCCTCATCGTTTCCTAAATAGGGCGGTTCTTTTAAACCCTTATTCAATCCAAGTAATATATCAATAAAAACATGAAAATTATTCTTGTAATGATAATTTCCTTTCGCGATATTAAGATAATCTATTATATCACCCGTCATTAGAACGAAATCTAAATTTTTTTGCGAAACTTTATTATTAGCAAAACCAATTAATTTTCTCAGATTATAATTAAAGTTATATTTTGCTGTTCTTAATTCCTCGTATCTATCTTCTTGGAATTCTTCCTTGAATTCAAAATCTCGCGTTAGAATAAATTTGTTTATTTTTGATATTTTTTTTTCGTTACCACCACAGTTTTTTACCTTATCTTTTACTTTTTGCTTTAGATAATTTAAAATAAAGTCATTTCTCCTAGCAATATGAAAATCTGTAGCGTGAATAAAGCTAAAATCTTTCCAATCTTTATCGTAAATAGCGATACTATGGTAATTAACTTTATTTTCGCTCAAGTTTGGGACATCATGAACGATATCAAACAATAAACAATCTCTTTTAGAGGCTTTAAACAAATTTTCAATAGATATAATATCTTTTATTTGAAATCTTACTCTGTAAAGTTTGCTTCTTTCTCCAAAAACATCGTCAAATTGAAAAACACAATTATTAATATCCCATACAACGCAATTTAACTCCTCTAAAACTAGCTGATCTCTAAAATCTAACTCTTTAATTATTTCTATTTCAACCATATGTAAAGCTATTAGATCTCCTCGTCTTTCTGAAAAATCACCGTTATCTTTTAAAATTGGCTGGATAAAGATGTTCAAATGGAAGTTTTCTAAAACCTTTTTCGTTGAATGAGATGGAGATGCTATTACTAGAGCTTCGAACGACAAGTTCTTAAAAGGAACTTGGTCTTGGTTTTTGTAGTCCCTTAAATTCAATAAAATTGGATTTCCTAAATTCGGTTTAATAATAATTGGATAATTTCCAAGCTGTATATCGATCATAGTTTAGTCGTAAAATATTAGGTGAAATTAACCTAATAATTATTATTTGATTTCCTATTTTAAAAATATATATTTGCAGAATTTAATAATAATACATCGACTATTAAAGAAAGGATTTTAAAATGGAAAGATTATACCAACCGGATTTTAATTCGATTTTTGGAGCAAGATACGCAAATGCGTTTATCTACGGTCAAATAGACTCCTTAATTTGGCCAATTTTTAGTGATATCGAGCGTT
>JAUWHC010000156.1 GCA_030606095.1 Promethearchaeota archaeon
GTATTTTTTAATATAATAATAACTATCAATTAAGTTATCCAAAAAATGTGAATTTAAATTGTCAAATTTAGAAAAACAAGGTAAAGTTAAAAAAGAATCTAAATATATTCTCGAACCCTCTCAACGTAAGGTTTTTATAGAGAAAATTCTTCCAACCTTTCTAATTGGTTCAATAATTTGGTTAATAAGTGAAATAGTATTAAGTTATTTTTTTTCTGAAGCCCAACTCACAGGAACATTTCTAGTATTTTACATTTCAATGATAATTATTGACGCGTTTTTGTTTTTATTATTATACTTCGTTGCGAAAGCTAATAAGACTCTACTTTGACTTATAATATTTTTCTTGTTCTGTTTTATTGCAGGGATAATTAGTATACCAATAGTAATTTTTACTGAATTCTTACCCCAAGTTCATATGTTTGTAAGTTTAGCAGTAGGAGCTAATTCGATTGTTTATCTAATAGCACTTACTTTAAGACACAGATATTTTGCTAAGGGATACATATGGGCTCATGTTGTGCTTTTTATTTTTGGATTCGTATTAGTAGAAATTGTTTTTATTATTGTTTTTAACATTCAAAACTATTTACTAACAATTCCAATTACATTTGCTTATATTTGTGTAGTTGCTTTGACGGTAATGTTTTATGGTTCAAAAGCAGTAAAAAAAGCAGATAAAATCCCGTGGTTATTAGTAGCTTATAAAATATTAGGAATGATGCTGTTGGTTATAATCTTAGCCATAGTATTTGTAGTTATTGTACTTATTATAATAGCGCTGGCAATTATCTGCGGTGAAGCAGGTATCAACTTCGGAGGTTTTGGTGGAGCGGGCGGCGGAAAGAGTAAAAAGAAGAAGAAAAAAACATATTAAATATTATTAAAAACTATTTTTTTTAAATTTCTTTTCTTATTTTATTTCGTTAAGACATAATTTTAATTAAGAACATTATTATAATATTCTAAAGAAATACGGATTCACTAATCTAAGTTTAAATAAAGTAAAACTATGACGGAAGAATCTAATAAGAATAATTATGACAAAAAAAAGGAGAGCGAACAAATCGAGCCAGAAAGTAACAAAGAGCAAGTAAAAGAACATATAGAGGCAAAAGAAACGGGTAAACCAGTAATTCTAAAAGCTGAAGCTTACAAAACAATAATTCTATACGCTAGTAGATATGCAAATCAAGCAATTCCTTCAAGCGATTGGAAAGAAATCTACGGAATTTTAATTGGTTATTCTGACGATCAATTTGTATATGTAGAACAGGCAGAAGCTCTCACCTTCGGTCATGACACAGATGTTCAATTGGATGAGAGGCATTATGGATTTATTGATGAAATACAGCGACAATTAGATAATGACGAGGAAAAGAAAGAGTATTATATGATTGGCTGGTTCCACTCGCATCCAGGGTTAAATCTTTTCTTTTCTTATGTAGACTTGATAAATCAGTTAGGGTTTCAACAGAGCAATGACGATTTCGTTGGGCTAGTATTTGATCATACTCTTCTTGGGAAAAAAAAAGAAGAAAAAATTAATAATAATATACTAACTAAATACGATACTGGATTTGAGATTTATAGATTAACTGATATTACAATTGATTCTAATTCGGTTGAATTTGAGAATAACTATCATAAAGTGGATTACATTGTTAAAGGTTTAAATAAATTCTTTTTTGCAAATGTTCTTACTGAGTTATCTTCTTTATCTTTCGCAGGAAAACCACTTCAAAAAGCCTATAAAGAAGAATTTAAACTAGATTCAGGATATAAAGATATAGACGAAGTGTTTGATAACCCAAACAACGGATTTTATAAAAAGAATCTTGTAGACATCCCATTATCGGAAGACGTTAAATTTGATGTTAATAACATATATTATGATACAAGTATGAGTAGTACAATTGCAAAAGAATCTGCTGAAAAATTTATTTACGAAGGAAATCAAGCTTTTGAAAACAAAGATATGTTTACAGGCATAGAAAAATATCGAAAGGGTATTGAGAAATACAAAGAGATTAATGATGCGAATCGAGTAATGGATTTATTAAGAAAAGTATCGAGAGCGTGTATTGCAAATAATCATTTGGTGCTTGCTAGAGAATTTGCCGAAGAATTATATAAATTAGCAGAAATAAACAACCAAACTTTTTATCAGGGTATCGCAAATTACATAATAGGTTACATACTTTTAAAGGAAAGCGATTTAGATGTTCTAGAATTCGGTCTAAAAAAAATTGAAGATGCAGCTATAGAATTTATCGAAGTTAAAGACTATGCGGGAGCTGGAATGGCTTTTAATAAAATTGGATCTATATACGAAAAAAAAATCAAAAACATAGGTAGTGCTTGTCTTTTCTACAGAGAATCCATTGAAAATTATAATAGCGGTTTAATTTATAGCCACCCTTTAAGAATTACTCCTTGGAGTAAACCCGAAATTCTTGTTGACAAAATCATAGAATTGAGAGATTTCATCGAAGTTTTACTGCCAGATATAGAAGACCCTGATACAAAGCAGAAAATAATTAAAGATTTAAAATCCATCCAATACAATTTCTGATTTTAAGACAAAAGTAATAACAATTCTTTATTTGGACAATCAAAAAAATTAAATTTTAAGAATAATTTAATCTATTACATACTTCTTTTTGGTTGGTTGATTTTTATTCCACGTAGAAAACAAAAAATTAAATATTCGAGAAAAATTGCTTGTAAACATCTCACCCCTATGGGAGATATCTCAAATAACTTGCAACCACTTTGCTATTGCGCAGAGAGAGATTTAGTCCTTGGTAAAAAAGCATACGTTTGTCAGGTTTGTAAAATATACGTACAAGCTACTAAGAAAGTTTCAGAGGTTTATGAAGAAAGTAGAAGAGAAGCGGAAAAAAAAATAAAGGAGAAAAAGATAGAATTGAAAGAAGGTGAACTCGCAGAACTTAAATTTGATGACGAAATGGATTTATCGCTCGATGAATTTGAAGAAGAAGATGAAGAAGAAATTCCTTTAAAATTCGAAAAAAGAAAGGCTGGAAAAGCCGAGTTAGAAGATACTGATGATTTTGCTGAAATTGAATGTCCATTCTGTGGCGAAATAATAGTTGGTGATATTAAAACGCACTTAAATGACTGTGAATTTGCGCCTGACGATGTAAATGTAAACGATGTCTTGCCTACCAAAGCGAGAAAGAAGAAAAAGAAGAAACCAGGGAGTACTACTGGTGGTGTGGCTAAAGAAAAGCAAGCCTGTCCTTATTGTGGAAAGGAATTCATACGTTTAGGGCGTCATCTTAATTCCTGTCCCAAAAGACCTAAAACCACGGATGAGAATAAAGAAGTAGCAGAAAAAAAATAGGATTTTGAATAAATAAGTTATAACCTTCAAAGATTATAAGCTATATCACATTTTTTTTCCAAAATCGGATATGACAAGTAAAGAAAGAATCTATTATTGTGAGCCTGTCTTTAGACCTCCCTCGGAAGGAAACTCTCTATTGATCCAGTTGACCGAAGGGTGTACTTTCAATTGCGATTTTTGTATGTCAAATCTTAGAAAAAAATTTATAGTAAGATCAATTGAAGAGGTTAAAAAGGATTTAGATATAGGGGCAAGTAAACATTATAGCTCGTTAGTGCGTAAACTATTCTTTTTAGACGGGAATGCCATGGTAACACCCGCGGATAAGCTCATAGAGCTTACGAGTTATGCTATGAAAGTTTTTCCAAAATTGGAAAGAGTAGGAGTTTACGCTCACGCAAAAGATATACTAAAAAAATCTGATGAGCAATTAAGGGCATTATCGGATGTTGGGTTAAAAATTGCATATTTAGGGTTTGAAAGTGGGTATGATATTCTACTTAAGGACGTTAATAAACACGCTACAAAAGCGGATTTTATTGAAGCTTCAAAAAAGTTAATGAAAGCAAATATTACATTATCAGCCACGTTTATTAATGGACTTGGAGGAGGAAGTAATGAAGAAGTCTCTAAAGTTCATGCGCTTGAGTCGGCAGATTTAGTTAATAAAATTTGTCCTGATGATGATAGAATATGGTATATCGCTTTTTTGTCTCTAATGATACCTCCTGGGACAGTATTGTATGAGAAAAAAAAACGAGGAGAATTCAAAGAAATGAATTCAAAAGAGATTTTATTGGAATTGAAGATGTTCATAGAGGGTATTAATTTTAATAACAAAGAAGCAAATTGTATCTTCAGATCAAACCACGCCTCAAATTATTTGCCAATTAAAGGAACTTTAGAGAAAGGTAAAGCTGAAATATTAGAAGTTATTGATTATGGATTGGATCATAAAGAATTTTTAAGACCAGAAAATTACCGCGGTTTATAATATAAATACTTCCTATCTTAATTCAAATTATCTTTTGAAAAACACTTCTTTACTATGCATTACGTATTTCTTAATCGGATTTTTAGGTTGATTTTGGATGAAATTAATAATATCTTCAACCCTCTCAGGAATAATTGATAATTTCTCAGAAATCTCATTTATAGTTAATTTTTCGAATTTTTCCGACATTTGTTCAAATTGTATTAGTAGTAAAGTCTGATAAATGTTTAAAATTAGCAATTTCAAATTAGGGAAATTCTCATGCTTTAAATCTTTGACACAGTTTAAGACTTTCTCAGAGGCGTCATTATAGTTAAGAACTCTATAGGAACTAATGATCGTATACAATTTCTTAATAAACTTGAAATGTAAATTGATATTATCACATAGTTCTTGAAGATTATACCTATTTAGATTTTCGTCAACCTCGCTTTTTAGCATTGCTAACAATTTTGTGAAGTTTTCCAGATTAGACTCAGTTAGGTTTTCTTTTAGAAGATTATCGTATCGTCTTAAATATAGTTTGCGACGGTTATCTAATTCAACGCGAGCTTTTTGTTGCAATTCGTTAAATTCACCGAGTTCATTCTTTAAATCGAAGTAATTCTGGTGTTCTTCAATTAAAGTTAATGCAGATCCAATTTTTACCAACGCAGATTTGAAATCTTCAATATCTAACTTTTTTAATATAATAGATTTATAAACATTTAATTCTTCTAAGAGTTCTTTTTTACGCTTGTATCCATCGAATTTATCATTTAAGCTCATATTATCTTAGATAAAAAAAGATTGAGTTATACCTATATTATCATAAAAGATAAATTACAAATATAAATTTAATATATTAAAATTAATAAGAAATAAAGGGATTGGAAAAGTTGAAAATCTGTTTAATTGTAGGTTCCCCGCGTAAAAATAGAAGTTGTAACTTTTTGATTGACCAAGCTATCGATGGCATAAAATCCGTAGACGGAGAATTCGAAATCAATAAAATTCAAATAACGGATTTCAAACTTACGCCTTGTAATGGCTGCGATCAATGTTTAAGACCTCCACACGATTGTCCCTTAGCGGAAGATGACGATACTACTGAGTTAGAAAAATTATTATTAGGATCAGATGCACTACTTATAGCTGCTCCAAATTATTTTGGCTCCGTGAGTTCTCAAATAAAAGTATTTATCGATCGCTCAAGGCCGTGGAAAATGAAAAATTACAAGCTAAAAGATGTAATTTTAGCTCCTTTAGCTTCAACAGGTTTAAGAAATGGTGGCCAAGGCGTAATTTCAGATTTAATTAATTTTGGATTAATCCATGGAATGATTGTGGTAGGAAACGCCATGGGTAGCCCGGTTCTTGAGGGAAACATACCTATAACGAGCCTCCAAAAATTTGGATTAAAAGAATTTGTTGCCAAGGGAGAAGTCGACGAACTAGGAGGTTTAATTGCTAAAAATACAGGGAAAAGAGTTGCCGAATTAATTATTAAAATAAAAAAATAAAATTTTATTTGTTTTTTTTTAATCTGTATTAGGTTTATCTGATTTTTTTTCTGATTCATCTATTTCTTCTGATTTATCTTCAAGCTCTTCAGCTTCTTCTTTAAGTACTTCCGCTTTCTCTTCAAGTTTTTCTACTTTTTCTTCGAGTTCTTCTGCTTCTTCTTTAAGTTCTTCCGCTTTCTCTTCAAGTTCTTCCGCTTTTTCTTCGAGTTTTTCTGCTTTTTCTTCGAATTCTTCCGCGTTTTCTACTTTTTCTTTAATTTCTTCTGCTTTTTCTTTAAGTTCTTTTGCGTCTTCTTTTAGCTCTTCCGCTTTTTCTTCAAACTCTTCTGCATCTTCTTTAAGTTCTTTCGCGTCTTCTTTAAGCTCTTCTGATTTATCTTCAAGCTCTTCTGCATCCTCTCTAAGTTCTTTCGCGTCTTCTTTAAGTTCTTTTGTTTGTTTCTTATCAAGTTTTTTTGCTTTTTTCTCTACCTTTTCTTCAGGTTCTCCAGCTTTTTCTACTTTCTCTTTAAGTTTTTTTGCTTTTTTCTCTACTTTTTCTTCAAGTTCTCCAGCTTTTTCTACTTTCTCTTCAAGTTCTTTTGCTTTTTCTAGAAATTTTGGTCTTTTATCCCCTGCCCAAATTATATTAACAATAGTTCCAGTAGTAATTATTATTGTAGATATGATTATATAGATTGTTAGGTTATTTTGAGGAAAAAATTGTAAAACATAGTCCATCCAA
>JAUWHC010000146.1 GCA_030606095.1 Promethearchaeota archaeon
AGTTAATTTTAAAGCGTAATAAGAGAAGATCTGTGAAGCGCCTATAAACATTAGGATGTTCCAACCCCAAAGGCTTAAAGGGAATGGTACGCCAAATCCATCCAAAGTTAGGGATACAACATTATAAATCATCGCTATTAGGATAATCATCGCGCCTCTCGAGAAAATTCGCATGCGAATTACTTTAGGAGTGAGTATATTTTCCTAAAATTACGCTTAGAGCCGAAAGAAAAACAAAAAGCGATGGGCCAAGGAAATCCATTAATGAAAATAATATCCCGTAAACATATTGGTTTTCACTGTTTAACCAAGCGCTACCCGAATGCGCTAATATAATAAAAACAATTGCGAAACCTTTTACAAAATCAATGCTTCCAATTCGTTTTGGCGAAGCAAAATCCCTAATATCTTCTAATGGGATTAATTCTTGTTAGTAATTGAACAGTGGAGGAGAGTCAGTTGCCGTTCTTAATTCATTTTCAATCGACATTTTTTCACCAATTAAAATTATTACATGAAAATTATAGAATATTCTTGTCTTATGAAAATTTAAACTTTATCACAAAATAGAAAAATTGAGATAAGAAATTAAAAATTATTAAATATTTTATTAGAAATTATTTGTATCGACTTATTCTTTTGAACCTTTATCGTGTTCGCGTTTTATTTTATTAACCGTCTCTTTTATTTCTCCTTCTATTATGCGTATTTCTTTCTTAACAGTCTCCCCTGTCTTCTGCCCAATTCTGCCGACTTGGACCATAAGCCATTCCGGAGAACCCGCGCCGCCATAAAACTCGTTCCATACATACATTAAAAACCCCCAAAATCCTATATAACCAAAACAAACGAATATGAAAACAACCAAATTGAAAGAATATAAAAAGAGCGTAATAAATATAAAATGTAGCAAAAACAGACTCAATGACACTTTTCCATAGTAATTCATCATGGATATAAAATTATTCATTTTTCTTTTTATGTCGATAAAATAAAAACTAATGGCAATGAGTAAAAGCGCAGCTCCTAAATTGTATATCATGTTAGGCAATCGTCCTCGAATTAAGAACTCCCACATCCCAGGATATGTAATCTCGGGGAAGAGACTTTGTGTTTGCATTACTTTTAAAAGCTCCATAAAAGGATATTCATTTAAAGGAAGTTCATTGTTTGTAAAACCTCCGGTAACGTAACCATTGCTACCTAAAAAAATGCCAGCAAGAACAAGGAAAATCCCCCAATATAAAAATGTTCGAAACAATTTTATATAGTCTTTTTTCGTTCCTCCAATCATGGCTTCATACATGTATTCACCAAAAATCGAAGCAAGAAAACAGATTGAGAGCCAGGGTAACAACGGGGTCATAGGAGAAGGTGAAACTATAATGTAGTGTAAAATAGTGATTATTACATCTCCCGCTTCTTTTCCTTGATAGAGCCAAAGTCTAATCGTGTCAGATGTAAAAATAATAAACATTCCTATTACAGCTCGAGAAATTTTACTAAGTTTTAAAGCGTAATAAGAGAAGATCTGTGAAGCGCCTATAAACATTAGGATGTTCCAACCCCAAAGTGTGGCGGGAAAAGAGTAACCTTCGATCGTGAACTCGATAGAAATTATATTGAATATAATTGCAATTACAATAATCATTATTCCTCGAGAAAAAATTCTATTTCTTATGACCTTTTCTGGTAAAATTCCCTTTTTTCGCCGAATACTAAATACGACGCTTAATGCGGATAAAAAAATAAATAAAGATGGACCAAGAATGTCAAGAAAAGTAAACCCTATACCATAGATAAACACCCAAGTAGAATCAAGCCACGCACCTCCTGTATGCGCTATCATTATAAAAACTATCGCTACGCCCTTGACGAAATCTATGCTCCCAATACGCCTTACAGACGAGTAATCCCTCAGATCCTCGACTGGGATCGCTTGCTTCAAATAATCGAAAAGGGGTATCGAGTCCATATTAATTTCTTTTTCTTTTTCCGATGACATTTTAGTTCAATATGATAATTTTTTTTTGTAGTTGTATTTTAAGACTTAAATTAATATTACTATTTTAGTTTATACTATTTGAATATTATTTTTAATGTAAAAATCGAATAAACATAAAAAATTATGAATATCAAAAAATATTTAGATTTTCGTTTGTTGGGATTAACTGGCTCGATATTAATGATAATATCAGAGTTTTTATCTTGGTTCTCTAACCAATCTTTATTATACATATATATTATTACAACGAGTGTAGCAATTGAAGATTCTTTTTTATATCTATTTCCTCTAATTAGCGGAATAATATGTTTAGTGGGAACAGGTTTAATTCTTTATAAAATAGATTATAGAATAAATTCGGTTATAATTAATCTCGTTGGGTTGGGATTTTTTTTGATGTTCGTTTTTGAAATCGTCATAAAAGAATTCATTTATCTTCCTACCGCCCAAATAGGTTTTTACTTTTCAATTTTAGGCTCGATATTAGTATTTTTCGATATTTTAAACATTCTTATATTTAAGGAAAGCTAGGTAAAAAGGGGATCAAGCTATTAGTGAAAAAGAAGAAATACATACGGATAACGCTAAATCTTACGATGCTGAGGCTAATTTTTACTATGCTTTGGGCCATGACCTTAGGAGAAAGATTATAAACATTATTGGAGAGAATAAATTTACTTCGTTCACATACCTTAAAAAAGAATTGAAGGTAAGTACGGGTACTATTTACCACCATTTAGACACTTTGTCTCATTTAATTAAACAACTTGATGACAAGAAGTATTACTTAACTGATCTGGGGCTCCATGCTTACAATTCGCTAAAGGATAACATAAATACAATCATTACTCCTGATTTTAGCAAAAAAGAATTTAATTCGCCAATTTTGAAAGGACTAATGCGTTTGACTCCAAAAAAATATATTAATTACGAAAGCAACCAAATGATTTATACGATAATAATTTCAATTACGATTGCTTTAATAGGGGCGATATTTTGCGGTCTGAACGGTGTATTTCCTTTATTTCTCTTTTTTGGACAGGAATTCGAATCAATTGAACCAATTCTTCAAATAATACTTGGAATTGTATTTATAGGCAATATTTTTTTCTTTTTTTTAATTAACGAAGGTATATGTCGCATAATTTATAAAAAAAAAGAAAATACCTTGAAATTTTTAATTTCTTTTCCCATTATTTTATTTCCTTTAGATATTTACTTAGTGTTACATTTTATTTTATTCTCTACAGGTTCTTTAAATTTACAAGAAATTAGAATATTAGATAATGTGCTCTTAATTTTATTCCAAGTATTGTCTTTATGGTTGCTAACATATAATTTAAGTGTGAATAAAAAGTTAAAGATTGAAAATTCGTTAATTATTTCGCTGTTGATCCACTACGGAGGGTTTTCTATTATCCTTCTACTTTATATTTAATTGTTTTAAAATTATTGTCGTCAAAAATCCTAATAATTTTAGAAATTCTTTTCTCTGAAGAATCTAAATCCTTTGTTTTCGTTGCTATAAAACAATAATACATTAAGTCTTGATCCACAACCGATTTACTTAGAGCAATTGGAGGTGTTACTATTTCTGGAATCATTTTCATTAATTTTGGGATAATTGTGCCAATAATTTTGTTGGGTGTTTCGTCTCCAACATATTTTAATTCAAGTTGATTAAATTTAGAAAAACCTTGATGAGGTATTCTGTTTAAATTAAGCGAAAGTTTATCTTGGTTAAAAATTATTTCTAAAGGATTATATTCTAATATATTTCTAATCCCTATGTATGAGGTGGTTAATCTAGGGTTAATCTCAATGAAGTATATAGAATTATCTGCCTTTCTAATAAAATCTATACCAAAATAACCTCGAAAACTAGACAAATCCATGCTTTTTAATATTTTTTCTAAGCAATCTTTTAAAAGCTCGTAATCAACTATCGGTGTAAAACCACCTAAGTAGATAGAATCACTAACAGAGTCTTTAAATTTTATGATCTGCGCATTAATGCTTAAAATTATCTGATTCATGGCTTTTGGTTTTTTAGAGGATACACCGTTAATTATTGATACGCTTAGGTTCTCGCCATCTATGTATTCTTGAAGGATATAATTTCTACTTAGATCGAATTTTTCGTTAGAATCTTCAAAAAAATGGATAATCTGGGCCTTAGTTTCAAAGTAAAATATAGATTCGGAGCCAACCCCATCATCAGGTTTGATTATAACTGGAGATCCTAATGTGTCAAATTTTTGAAGTATAAATTCTAAATCATTTTTTTTTTTAAATGGGATAGCATAAGTTTGGGGTGTATTAACTTTATTTTCCAAGAAGAAGTTATAAGTTTTTAGCTTGGAAGTCCCCAACCAAATTCCTTCTAAATCTATACTTAAAACGGTCTTTTTATTATCTTTTGCTATTTTAGTTAAATTATAAAGAATATTTGAAAATTCTGGGGCTATAATAAAGCAATAAGAAGATTCTTTTACACAATCGGTATATTTTTTGATATAATCATCGTTTTTATTAATTAGTTTTATTTTATCTGCTTTTAAATATTGAGATAAAAATTCAATCCTAATATCTAATAATGTAGTAATTTGAAAACCTAATTTTTTAAAATCTTCTATAATGGTTCTTAACATTGCGTAACCTTCGCAGAATAAAGACGAAGGAATATCGACTTGATTGTATCCCCCTCCACTCATAAATTCAAAAATAAACATTTTTTGATTAACCATTTTTAATATATATTAATTTTCATATTTTTAAAATGGTTTTAAAATGATGGTTATATTATTTAAATTAACTGAAATTTAAATAAAAAACTTAGTGTGGAATATGACTTTTTTTGCAGAAGACGCTATGCAGCGTATAAGATATCTTCATTTTAAAATAAAGAAAATTGAAGAAGCTTTAGAAAAAGAAGAAGAAAGTTTTAGTTTAGACGATTTAAACCTTGTTTTAGAGTACACTAAAATTTTAAATGTTAATTATCAAAATGAAGACCAAATTAAAATTTTAAATGATTTAGACATCACACCGAATTTTTTAGAACCTTTAGACAACAACAAGGAAATTCAGATAAGAGATTTAATGTTTGAGTGTGCACGTACTTTATGGGTGATGGCAAGAGCTTATTCTCATATCTCAGAGAAATTTGAAGATCAAGAGGATTGGGAGGATGCGATAATAGCGATGGTAGAATGTAGTAAAATGTATAAAACTGCTGCGTATTTTAGTGCCGCAGCTATTAGTCAGACCGAATTAGGAGTAACTCTGTCATCTGAAAATCTCGAATTGAATTCAGAGGAAGCTCGAATTTTAGCACAAAGTATTGCTGCATTAAAGGAAGAAAATTCTTACAATATCTATTTCGCTTCAAAATTATACGCGGGATTAAGCGCTTTATCAAAAAGATTGTTTTATTTGAAAAAACACGAAGAAAAGAAAAAGCAACAACTCAGAGCTCAATTTCACTTTGATATGGGTAAAGCTTGCAATCTTAAAGCTAAAGCTTCGTTAGAATCTTCGATTACAAATATTAATAAAGATAAAGTTAGAAAGTTACAACAAAAAGCAAATTTCTATTACGAAAAATCTAAAGAAATCTGGAAGGAAATGCTCCAAGGGTTATCTGATTTATCAAGCGAAGAAAAGAGCAATATTGACGGCAATTTGGCTATTGTTACAGATATAATGAAAGAAAATCAAATGGATTTATTAAATTACGACGAGATTAAAAGAATTCAGGATCCTGAACCAATTATTATAATCCCAGAAAATTTAGCACCGTTCGTTCCAAAAAGCACCATATATTTAACCAAATTTGTACCTAAGGATTTAAATATTAAGAGGTTTAAATCGTTCCAAAAAAGGAAACTGGAACAAAAAATACCATATAGTAAACGAGAGCGATTAATAGACAAAAAAGCTGGCATCGTAAGAACTATTAATGAATTGAAAGTGCTAAAAGATAATAAGGAAATTGTAGTGGAAAAATTTGCAGAACTAATGGAAAAATATTCTACTAAACTTAAAATGTGCGACACCGCATTAGAAAATTTAGCTAAACAATAATTCAAGAGAAAATATATTTTTATCTAAAATTCTTATTAATACTGATTTTAATAATCTTCTTAAGGTTCTAAGTATAATTTACGATTTTTTTCTAATTCAAACTTTCTTTCAGCTTCAGTTATAAAGAGAAGATCGTAAACTTCTTTAAATACAATCCCAAGTAACAATGTTTCTATAATGAGATTTAAGTAAATCATCATTACTTGCAACTCATGCAAATTAAAAAATAAAAGTGAGAAAAATGTAAAATATAAAGGTGAATAGACTGAAGATACAATTCCAATCCTTTTTCCAAATTTAATAACGTGCTTATCTTCCAATTTAAAAACTTTTTCTAATCTTAACGCTTCTATTATGTAGTAGATGCTAAAACTCATATTTAATACTGTCAAAAAAACGATAAAATCTCTTTCTTTAGGTTCCAAGGCAATATAGGGTTTTAAAATAATCGAACTTACTAAAAAAGTAAGGGATAAAATAAATTGAATTAACGATATTGATAATAAACCGTCGTGAAAGTCTTTATAATCCATTTTTTATTTAAATCTATATTTATTAATATTTGAAATCAATCATTTTTAAATTTTTAAAATTGAAATATTATTAAAGATAAAAACAAAAGATATATTAATAGTTTTGATAGAGAAATGTGCATTT
>JAUWHC010000190.1 GCA_030606095.1 Promethearchaeota archaeon
GCTAATTGAGAAATATCCAGCGTTAAAGAACGTTAAGTCGATAAAAGTAGTTGATGAATCGACAATGAGAAAGATTAACAAACTGTATCAAACGCAGTTCGGGATGCGAACGGTTGAAACTCTGGCGATGAGACTTAAACACTATCTTGAGTGTCCTTTCATTATAGTTCCAAGCGTTTTGGAAGAATTAAAAAGTTAGCTATTATTCAAAGATCATACTCTTAATATAATAAATTTATACAATTCATTTTGCAGAATAATTTTAATTATTTTACTACTATTTATTGTATTATGTCGCAATGGATACAGTGGATAAGAGGTTTCGTTAAAAGATGGTTTATCAATTTAGTTGACGGATTAGATACTCTTGATTTAGATACTCGTAAAATTATCATTGAAAAAGTGAGTAAAATCCCAGCTTCAACAAAAGAATTAGAATTATTTAACGATGTTTGGAACGATCTTTCAAATTCAGCAGAAATTAAGAAGAAAGTTAACGATGTTCTGGATAAGATTGAAGACTGTGATGAAACGACTCAACTCTATTTCAATCAATGGTTTAAAGAATTTATGCTTAGTATTGATCACCTTGATGATAAAAAAAGAGAAGAAATATTAAAACCTTGCGGAAATGGGTGTGCTAAAGCATTAATGTTGAATAAATTTAAAGAAGTTAAGAATACATCAAAAAATCTTGAGGCGTTTATCAAAACCATAAATGAAGTGATGGGAGAAGGCGAGCTTTTTACTTATGTAAATGAAAACTTAATAAAAGTCGTCTATCCAAAGTGTTTTTGCCCTCTTGTAAATAATAAATTCGTAAGTTCACCAAATTTATGCAATTGTTCAAAAGAATGGCTTCATACTAACTTTTCAGCAGTACTGGAAAAAACAGTTGAGATTGAACAAGTAGCTACTGTCTTGTCAGGAGGTATGGAGTGTAGATTTAATGTCAATATTACTCAATAAAGCAGAACATATCTTTTTGCGTAGACTTCCTGTTATAATCAGATTTGAGCTGTTCCTCAAGATCAGGAAACGCAAAAGGAAATATGTTCTCGAAAGCTCTTTTTAGCAATTCTATATACTTTTTTTTGTCGTATTGATGTTTTTTTTCGTCGTAAAGATTTGAAAGAATCACCTTCTTTTCGGGAAATGCTGGGTCGGCATCAGCATTAAGTATAATATAGCGAACATTTTTACCGGGAGTCACTACCACACCCGATCTTTCTAGCTGTCTTGCAGCAACAGCCTGATACGAGTTTACCTTGTATTGTGAAGGTTTTCTGGAAATCCTTTGGCGAATCGTAAGTTCTTCGCGCGAAACTTCACCTGTCTCTATCTTATCCACATAATGGTAAAGTACTTTTTTTACTTTTGGAATTCTTTTCATAAATTCTTCAACTGAAGTGGCACCTTGAAATACATCGATAAATGCATATTGAGCATCTTTAATTATTTTTGGTATGTCTCTACGTCGAACTTCAATTCCTCTTACTTTTATCTCTCCATCGCTTTTAATCCCCCAATAGTGACTAAGCGCTGGGATGTCTGGTTCTGCACGAGAGGGAAGAAAAACAATAAAATTGTACCTTCCGTCCCAGCTCATTGGAATACCCACTTGTTCAGTTATTTCTTCAGCAATCTTTTTAGTTACCATTTCGAACTCCTCGGGAGACCTACTTTTTGTATCTTTGAGCCAAATTGAATCCACAATTCCGTGAATAACTTTGCAACCATGTTTTTCTGCTATCTCCGCAGAGCGCATAAGGAATTCGCGAGCAAATGCGCAAACCGTTTGATGAGCTTCGATCTTTCCGAAACGAGCATTTTTAAACCCTAAATACCCGAAGCTTACTACGAGCACCCACTTTAGAGCAATGTCAGTGTATTTATAACGGAGGTTCCCAGTTTTACGGACATACTCTTTGTACTTTAGTCTTTTTGATAAAGGCAGACTTATTGATTTCGATATGATTCCTTGTCTTTTTGAACAGATATGAAAGTCCAGTCCTGGAACTTTTACACCTGTACCGTCGTCTTTACAACACTCACAATTAATGGTTTCCGAAGAAATATTAAAATTTGCCATTAAAGAAGGATACATAGAAGAAAAGTCTAGTTCCACCACTTGATCAAAAACTCCAATGATCGGTTCGAATATATGGCCTCCACGATCGCTTCTAATTAGGTCCATTCCAGTATTGAACCCTTCTGGATTTTTCTTGAATGGAGGAATTAAATGGTCAAGTTTATAAGCGTTATAAAATTGAATCGACTGGAGTGCGCCCCCGATAGTTATCCGACTTAATCTTTGGAGGGAGATTCGCGATATACGGGCGACTTCAATAACGCCCGGAATATTTCCTTCCGTAAAATGGAGACTGGCGTATGTTGTTGTGTCCAAATGAAATCTGCCAGATAAATAGACTTGAGTCTTTGAACGCCGTCTTATTATTCCATAAGACATGTAATGGTCTGAACCACCAGAAAGTTCGAAAAGACCGTTCATCAATGGCTTTTTATCCCGAGAAAGGTAAAGATCTTTTGTTACTCGATTCTCTGAAGCCCGAGCAACTAGATAAGGAAGGAGAAATTCGTCCCCATTTTGAGTAAGTATTATATCAGGATCGAGATGTTCGATTACTTTGCTTATGGTCTTCAAGGTTTCCGCTTCGTCTGCTTTATCGATCAATATTTTTCGTTTTATGTATCCATCTGCTCGTGGAACATTGCTCTCGTCGTTTTCAACGATACTGATTTCAGCATGAGAAATGGGATCGTTATAGTATGGTCTTATCCCTTGGTACTGAATTTTTACATCTAACCAAACGGCTTTTAGTGGGGGCAAATCGTAGAATAACTTTTCGTTGTCATCTTGTAAATCTAGAGAAACAAGGCGTAAAACATTACTTCTCATGTCTTTGCCCCTTTCAATTTTAACTTTGAAACGACAGAAAGACATAGGGAATATGTCATTGACATAGAAATACATCTGAGTAATAGGAAGATCCGTATTATGCAAGATAAAAAGACCTATTCTGTCAACCTCTTTAATTGTTTTCTTAAATACCGAGGGTTTCGTTACAGTGACACCAAGAACTTTCGTTTTTTCGTGATCTTCCAGTTTTGCATACTTTTCACAGATCCGCACCTCTTTTACATTTAGATTTTGAGTAAGGATATATTTCAAGCGCTTTAAGTCGTTACCGACTTCATTTCTGGGCACTGCAAAAAATTCAGGACAGAATTCTTGGTATATTTTTATTACCTTCTGCTCTTTTGAGGTTTTTACCCAAAGGATAACCCCTTCGCTAAAAGTAGATACATCTAAAAGCCACCCGTCAAAAACATTCTGTGAGTTCAACTTCTACTCTTTTCCCTTAATTATTTCCTCTATTTCGATAATCTTTTTTTCCAACAACCCTATTTTCTTTTCTTGCTCAATCGCAAACGAAATGAAAAGAATTTCTGAAAGCATAGGGCGTGCGCTTAAACTGCCGGCATCAGCATGAATTCTCGCAAAGTTCATTAATTTATCAAATATTTTTTGATCTTCTGGCCTAAGCGCTCTTTTATAGTCCTTCCAGCTTTCGATCTCGTGTTCAAGCGCAGGACGAAAGCTTGGTACGGTTCTACCACACATATTTACTTCAACTTTCTTTTTAGTTTTTCAAGCAAACCCAGAAGGGTAGTCTTCTGAATCATTAAAAAAAATATACTTAGAAAATTTTCTAATTTTCTATCAAAAAAAAGAAATAATAGAACTTTAACGTTCTAAGATTATAGTGAATATTTATCATTTATAGAAAATAAAATGAGCAATAGGTATTGTTATATGAGCGTATATTTAAAGGAGCACGCCCCTTGTGGGATATATTGCAGAAGATGCCCAGGAGTAAAGGTTTACAAGTGTAAAGGTTGCCGGGAGCAGAATGGTCAAATAAAAGATTTCCCTGTATGTAAAACATATGAATGCGTAACGAGCAAGGGATATGAATTCTGCTACGAATGTGAAGATTTTCCTTGCGAGAAATTACAACCGATCGTAAATTTTGAAATCTTCTTACCTCACAATTCAAAAATTTACAACTTGCTTATGATAAAAAAGCATGGCATTGTTAAGTGGAACGAAATTTGTGAAAAGAAATCAGACCTTTATTATAAAGGACGAAAAATTCAATTTGGTGGCGATCCTTTGACTCTTGAAAAAAAGAATCCTAATTTATACAAAAAGAAGTAAAAAGGCTAACATTTAATACATATTATTCTTTTTAGATTTTCTTGGAGGAATGATTGGTAACTATTGTAAGATGGTAGTTTGAAAATCTCAAAAATGGAAAGGCATAAAATAATGTTTGTAAAGCTATAGTTTTAATAACCTATTACCATGGATAATCGAAACGATTTCAAGATATTCTCCATAGGTTTTATAAATAATCCTATAATTTTGGCAAATTATCTCTCGAATACTTACAATATTAAATTCCGGAACTTTTCTACCTAACTTAGGAAAATCTCTAGGTTTTCAATAACTTCAAAAATTCTATCAACAAAAAGCTCAGCATATTCTTTTGAGGTTTTGGAAATGTATTGTTTAATATCCTTTAGATCTTCTTTTGCAGAATCAGACCAAATTACATCTACCATTTTTTAGCCATTTCCTTTACTTCTTCATGAGTATATGTATTTCCATCCACAATATCCTTCAGACCTTTAATAATTTTCTGCTTTACGTAGAGATGGTGCATAATTTCATCCAGAGTTATATCATCGGGTAGTTCATGTAAAAGTGAAATGACTTCTTCTTTAACTGAATTAGATTTGATTGAATTCATAATATCTCATATTTTAAAGGGTTAATTTCTTATTTATATTTATTGAATTAAAATTACTCGATTTCTAATTAATTGTTTGGGATTGTTAAACTGATTATGAACAAGGGAAAATAAATATCAGAGATTTCATGGTGCCTTCCTCTTGAATGAAATCATGAACTTTCTGGACTGTTGAACCTTCCTCTGAATATGGACTCTGATATGTACAAAAAGAAGGAGAAAGATTAAAACCAACAATCTAAAGTCATGTTTTTCGTAGTATTTACCAAATTTCTTTTAGGAATGCGCGGTTTCCACTTTAAAAGGCGGTTTTCCGGCAAAAAAGGATGTTGAACTAGAACATATTCTGTATATCGCTCGTCTTCGTTTATCAATGCTAATACACTTCCGAAGTGGGAGAGAATTTTTCCGCCGTTAGGTCTATAGAGAGAATATTCGTTTAGGGGAGCAGTTAGGACGATGAACGGTCTTGTATTAGAGAGAATCGTTTTAATCCCGTTAATAGCTCTCAGCAAATCCTCAAACATCTGTTTTTCGTAACTCTGAAACAATGTAGTAATACCGGATATTAGAACAACTTTGACATGCTCAAGCTTAGAGAGGCGATTTTCTAAAAGCTCTACCATTTGATCCCAAGTAAACGCGCGGGCGATAAGAATGTTCTCTAATGCTTTCCGAGGTGATAGATTTTGAGAAACCGCAAACTTGCTTACGTTATACGGGTTAAAGCGGTTATTTGCGTCAATGAAAGCAACTTTTATTTCTTCTCCTAAACCTCCATTATTAAAAGATTTTTGAGCGATAACCGCAGTGGTCAATAGAATGTTCGCAAGTTTATTTTTATCGCCATAAAGTAGATAAACTAAGTTTTTACGAAAGCCATCTCCTCCCAATAACTCGTCTAGCGTTGAATCTCCGCTCGAAACTAAAGGAATTCTCTTGTTTTTTCTATAAAAATTAAACCCCGAATTAAACGACATTACATAAACTGAAGAAACCCTCAAAAAAAAAGTGGGTTACTCCGACAATTTTCTAAAATTTGATTATGATACATGTAAATCGAATTAAATAGGTGTTCTAGTCAGAAA
>JAUWHC010000002.1 GCA_030606095.1 Promethearchaeota archaeon
AGCTTAATAATATAATCAAAAATTAATTTGGGTCGAATCTTAAGGTAGGAATAAAGGATCGACTTTTAATATAAACCTTCCTATAGATGATAATTAGATTATAATATTTCAAATTCTTGTGATATTATTTCAATATCAATATGCTTTTATTTCATTTTATTATAATCAGAAAAATAAAAAGAGAAGATATTTAATTTAATAAATTGGGAGATACATGTCTAACTGACTACATTCCCCCTAAAAATATCTTAAAATTAAAAAATATAATAATTTAAACTTAATACAATCTTTTTATTCATTTTTTTTTATCAGAAACGATTTTTGTGTGTTTAAATCTATAATTGACAAAAAGGATGATTGTTTTTATATATTTTTGTAAAAATATGTTTACTTAAATGTGTGTTTGTACAAAATTATTAAATAATATTATTTCAATTAATTTTTTGTTAAAAAGATAAAAAGATTTTTATTTTTTCCTTTATTATTTGTGAGTTGAGGTATGAGAATGGTTTTAAGCAATTTAAATGGGGGGGAGATTTCTTTTCGTAGGCTTGCTGAAAATCTACCAGGAATAATTTATAGAGTCTTAATTGAGGATAATAATCGAATGATATTCTTTAATGATATGGTTCAAACCATGACTGGTTATGGTCCTGAAGATTTAAAGCGAGGAGAAGTTTGCTCAATTGACCCACTAATATTTCCAGAAGATAAAATAAATGTAATAAATACTATTAAAAATGCCATTAAAGATGAGATCCCCTTTGAAGTTGAGTACCGTATAAAACACAAAAATGGAAATGTAAAATGGTTTATTGACAGAGGTAAGCCTATTAAAGGAGACAATGGAAAACCTTCCTATATTGATGGAGTTATTTTTGATATTACAAAAAGGAAAAGAATGGAACTAAAATTATTAGAATCTAAAAACAGATATCAGTTTATTTCTGAAAATGTAAATGATATGATTTCTATTCTAGACGAAAAAATGAGATATGAATTTGTTAACGAACAAGCTTTTTTTAACATTATGGGTAGAAAAAAAGAAATGTTAATTGGAAAATCTGCAATTAGTTGGACGCATCCTGAAGATGTTAAAAGGTGTAGAAATGTTTTCAAAATGGGTTTTGAGACCGGAAAAGGCAAAGTAGAAGCAAGATTTAAAGATGAAAATGGAGATTATCATTGGTTTGAGATTAAAGGTAAACTTTTTATAGATTTTGAGGGTAAAACAAAGGGTTTAACAATTTCAAGAGATATAACCAAATATAAGCTGTTAGAAAATGATTTAGAAAACACTATCAAAAAATTGGATATATTAAATCGGATTATTTTATCTGGAAATAAAGCAGAGGATCTGACAATCTTGTTAAAGACAGTCTTAGATTCTACGCTTAAATTGATGGATTTTGAAGGTGGAGGTATTTATTTAGTGGATGAAACCAATAGAACGGCTGAAATTGTTTACCATAAAGATGTACCTCTTGATTTTTTTGAACAGACTAAAAAAGTTAAAATTGATGAAAACATTTATCGTAAGGTCTTTATTGAAGGGGTTCCAATTTATACTAATAATTATCCTCAAATTAATCCAGAACGAGCTAAAAAATGGAACATATTATCTTTAGCTAGCATTCCTTTATTCACTAAAGATAGGATTATCGGCTCATTAAATATCGCTTCAAAAAGTAGATATACTTTTTCTGCTGATGAAAAAAGCCTACTCCAATCTATCGGAGCAGAGATGGGTATAATTATTGAAAAAATGTTTGTAGAACAATCTCTACGAGAAAGCGAATTAAATTTTAAAACGCTTTTTAATTCTTTATCTGACTTTCTATTTGTCTTTAATACTGAAGGAGGAGTTTTACGAGTCAATCGCTCTGTAATCGAACAATTAAAATATTCAGAACAGGAAATTATGAATATGAATATTTTTAATTTTTATCCTTCTTACCTCCACAATGAAGTTTCTGCTATTTTTGGTCAAATAATAGAAGGAAAAACCGATTATTGTGATATCCCACTATTAACAAAAGATGGCAAATTAATTCTCGTTGAAACCAAATTTACACGAGGAGAATGGGATAATAAAGATGTATTTTTTGGAATTAGTCGTGATGTAACAGAAAAGAAGGAAGCAGAGAAAAATTTACGAAAAATTGCTCATCGATGGCGAACAACATTTGATGCTATGAGTGAATCTGTTTTTCTTATAGATATAGAAAAAAATATTCTCCAGTGTAATAAAGCTACTTTAGATATCTTGGGAAAGGAGAAATATAAAGAAATAATTGGGCATCCATGTTGTGAGATTATGCATGGTACAAACGAACCTATAGAATGGTGTCCTATGGTGCGTATGATTGAGAGCCATCATAAAGAATCCTCTATCGCTCAAATAGGAGATAGGTGGTGTGAAATCTCGGTTGATCCCGTTATTAATGATGAAGGAACCCTCATTGGAGCAGTGCATATTATAACAGATATTACAGAACGTAGAAAAGTGGAACGAGAGTTAAAAGAATCCGAAGAAAAATATCGATATTTGATAGAAAATTCATTAGAAGGAGTATGGGTTATAGATTCAAATGCCAATGCTATTTTAATTAATCCAAGTATGGCTAAAATGTTAGGATATACTGCAGAAGAAATGGTTGGAAAATCTTTATTTACATTTATGGATAAAAAAGAAATAAAAAATACAAAAAAACATCTTGAAAGACGTAAAAAAGGTATTTCAGAAGAGAGAGATTCTGAATTGATTCATAAAAATGGTAAAAAGATTTATTTAAAAGTAAGAGCATCGCCTATCTTTGATATTGAGGGAAAATATGAAGGCACTTTCGCATTTTTGAGTAATATCACTCAAAGAAAATTAACAGAGGAAAAATTAAAAGATTCTGAGGAAAAATATCGATATTTATTTGATAACGCACAAGTAGGGTTATATTGGTCAAGCATCAGCGATGGTAAAATTTTAGAATGCAATGATACTTTTACCAAATTATTGGGATATGATACGCGAGAGGAATGTTTAGAAAATTTTAATGTTATTGAACATTATATCGATCCAAATGCGCGGAGTGAAATATTAGAAGAAATCCATGATAATGAAGAAGATAAGAATTATGAAATACATGTCACCAAAAAAGATGGTACTCCCATTTGGGTGAGTGTCTCTGCTCGTATGTTTGAAAAAGAAGATCGTATTGAAGGAGCCTTTATTGATATCACCGAACGTAAAAAGGCAGAGAGGGAATTGCAACTTGAGCGGGATAACCTCTTAAATATTTTTAATTCTATGGAAGATGGAGTTTATATCGTAGATAAAAATTATAATCTCGAATACGTAAATCCAAGCCTCGTGAAGGAATTTGGACAATTCGAAGGAATGAAGTGTTTTAAATATTTTGAAGATCTGAACGAAATTTGTCCGCAGTGCAAAAATAAAGAATTATTTCAAGGAAAAACATTAAAAGGGGAATGGTTTTCGTTCAAAAACCAAAAAACTTACGATCTTATTGATACGCCTTTGAAAAATCCAGATGGAAGTATTTCAAAATTAGGAATTTTTCGAGATGAAACTGATAGAAAACAAGCTGAAAAAATAATAAAAGAATCGGAAGAAAAATATAGAGTTTTATTTGAAAGTTCTCCAATTTCATTATGGGAAGAGGATTTCTCGGAGTTAAAAAATTACATTGAGTTATTAAAGAACTCTGGAACAAAAGATTTCCGTGTATATTTCGATAAAAATCCCGAAGAAGTTAAAAAATGCGTATCAATGATAAAAATAGTTGATATAAATAAAAAAACGATTGAATTATACAAAGCTAATAAAAAAGATGACTTTTTTGTTGGTTTAGATAATGTATTTACGGAGGAATACATAGACACATTTAAAGAAATAATAATAAGCCTTGTCGGAGGAAAAACTAGATTTGAATCTGAAACGATTAACTGTACATTTAACGGTGATAAGTTATTTGTTTTCTTAGTATGTGAAATTGTGGCTGGTTTTAAAGAAGATTGGTCAAAAGCATTAATTTCAATAATTGATATCTCTGAGCGTAAAAAAGCAGAACAAAAGCTAATAGGATCTGAGGAAAAATTCAGAACGATTGCTGAACGAACTTTAATGGGCATAATAATCGTACAAGATAATCAATTTAAATATGTAAACGATGCTTTATTAAATATGTTTGAATACTCTAAAGAAGAAGTTTTAAATTGGAAAAAAGATGATCTAACTAAACTAATTCATCCTGACGAATTATTATTCCTTAGAGAATACCATGAGCACCTAAGAAGTAGTGATAAAAGATTTAAACCATTCTATTCTTATAGAGTGTTTACTAAATCAGGTAAAGTGAAATGGATTGACCAATTTTCTAAAGAGATATATTACAAAGGAAGATCTGCAGAACTTGTTACCATAATAGATATTACTGAAAAGAAGGAAGCAGAACAGGAATTAATAAAATTAAATGACCTTAAATCCGAATTGCTAAGGAGAACTTCTCACGAATTAAGAACGCCTCTTGTTTCTATTAAAGGCTTTTCTGACCTTTTATTAGAATTGCATAGCGACAAACTCGATGATTATGTGATAAATTCAATTAAACAAATTAAAGAAGGTTGTTCTCGGCTTGAATCTCTTGTTAATGATATTTTAAAAACCGCCGAATTAAAATCTGGCACTACTCATTTAAAGAAATCTAAAGAGGATTTATCTCTCTTAATAAAGATATGTGTAAGTGAATTAGAAGGATTGTCAGAGTTGAGAAATCATAAGATAATTTTAAATATTCCAGATGAATTATTTTGTAAGTTTGAAAAAGGACAAATGCACAAAGTCATATGTAATATCTTAAATAATGGAATAAAGTTCACACCTATCAATGGAAGAATAGAAATCAAAACGGAAAAAAAAAATAGCTCTATTATAATTTCAATAAAAGATAACGGGCTTGGTTTTACAAAGGAAGAAAAATCCCTTATATTTAAACAATTTGGAAAAATTGAACGCTATGGTCAAGGATATGATGTTATTTCTGAAGGTTCGGGATTGGGCTTATATATATCAAAAAAAATTGTAGAATTACACGGTGGACAAATTTGGGTTGAATCTGAGGGTAAGAATAAAGGATCGACTTTTAATATTACCCTTCCATTAGATTGAAACTAAAAATTTTTAATAATTAATACTACTAAATATTTAAACAAAATAAAAGGAGAATTTCTCCTTTATACAATTCAAAGAGATTAATAATTATAAATAATCAAAAAGAATATTAAGATCAGAAAAACTGAATGGTTTACAGAATAATCCATCTGCTCCAGTTTCCTTAATTTTTTTATTAGCTTCCGATTCTGGGATGGCTGTTATATAATATATAGGAATGTGTTTTAATTTATCGTCTTGTTTAATTTTTTTACAAATTTCATAACCATTAATATCAGGTAAAACTATGTCTAAAATTATCAGTTTTGGAGTTGTTCTGCTTAATTCATCTAATCCCTTGGTTCCAGTTGTAACTCCGAAAGAGGAAAATCCATTTATATCAAAAAAATCAGTTAATACCATGATTGTGGGAGTATCATCATCAATAATTAAAACATCATAAGTAGCATTAACCGGTTCAAACTCGTTAATAATATTATTAATCTTTCTTTCAAGAAATAAGCTTTGATCATATATCTCTTTAATCCTTAATAAAATATTTGTATCCAATTTATCAGATTCGTGTTCAAGGATTAATTGAGAAAAACCTTTAATTGAAGTGAGCGGTTCCTTTAAATCGTGAGTAATTTTGGAAAAATTATTTATAAGTGATATTAGAGGTTCAGAATCAATATAAAAATCGACTGCTTTTCTAATTAACATAGAAATTGTTGAAAACTCATATTCATCTACGAAATTCTCCCATTTGTTTTTAGTAGCCTCCGACACTAATATGCCTATTCGTTTTGTATCATCAGTTTTTTTTTCATTTGCAATAATCTACATCACATTCTTACTAATTTTTCTTATAATGATATTATTCTTTTACATAATTATAAGTTTTCACTAAAAAAATTAAATACAACTCACAAATTATCCATTTATTAAATGATTTCTGAGGTATAATATATATTTATATAAAAGAAATTATTAAATCTATAGTATATTTTATGAGATAATTAGTAATTCTCAATTTTTATAGCAATAAATTCAATAATAATCTTTTAGTCTTTATTTTTTTATGTTGTTTTTTTTTATAGTGTATGAAATCTAAAATTACAATAGGATAAGAATTAAAAAAAGAAATCTGCTAAATCATAAATCTCTATTAGTTTTTCTACTAAGAGGTTGGTATTTCCTTTTAATTCATCAAATGATTTATTTTGAATAACTTTTTGATCTTTCCAAAGAAAGATATAAATCATTCTAAAATATTTTCCATATATTAAGTTTCCTCCTTCAAAATCGATGTCTCCATCGTAAGCCATAATCCCAAAAATATTTCTATCGTCAAATAAAGTTAAAATACTAATTAAATTTTTATAAAATTTTGAGCTCATAAACGATCTATCCATTACATTAGCTACTTTATGGTCAAACCCCTTTCCATCTTTTCGAGGCATTTTCAGATGATAAAATCTTAACACATTTTCTAATTCATTTATATTTTTTCGAGCATTTTCAAGTATTTTATTACTTATGGAAGAGCCTTCTTCAATCTTATCAATTTTTTGAGAACCCCTATGCTTTCCATTACTATCTATGAATGCGAGAAAAGAGGGGCAATTATGACCCTCGTCATGGTTTTTTATTAATATTGATGAAAGACCAGACTTTTTTTTATATTCAATTTTTTTTCTAAAACTCAATTGGCAATATGGACATATCATATTTACTGTAATAACTTCTCTTGAATGACTCATCTTCTTCCATAGCTATAATCTTGTAAGGGTTTATAAACTTTAGTAAATATAAAAAATTATCTTAGAATTTTTCAGACTTCCTATTGATTATTAAATCTACGATATCTATTGAATATGTGATTATTTTAAATAATCAAATAATATCTTAAATTGTGAGAAGTTAAATGGTTTAAGAAAATATCCATTTGCTCCTTTTTGTTTAAAAATTTTACTTACTTCTAATTCTGGAATTGCGGTTATAAAATAGATTGGAATCTCTTTAAATCTTTTATCTTTTTTAATCTTTTCACATATTTCATATCCACTTATATCAGGTAATATTATATCAAGTAGGATTAATTTGGGTTTTACTTTATTTATCTCTTCTAATGCTTTAATTCCGGTTAAGACTCCAAAAGTAGTAAATCCTTTAAATTCAAAAAAATCGTTAAGAAGTGTAGTAGTGGGTAAATCATCTTCTATGATTAAAACATCATATTGAGGATGTTTTTCTTCTAAATTAAAAAAGTATTTATCTATTTTACTTTCCAGAAAATTACTTTGCTTATAAATTTCTTTGAGTCTATATTGAAAGTTAGAATCTAATTTATCTGCATAATTTTCAAGGATTAATTGGGAAAATCCTTTTATCGAAGTGAGCGGTTCTTTTAAATCATGCGATAACTTCGTTAAATTCTCTAAAAATGAATATTTGGTTTTTAATTCAATAAGAAAATCAACTGCTTTTCTGATTAATTTGGAAACAGTAGAAAAATTATTATTTTCTGCATAATTTTCCCATTTAGTTTTTGTTGCTTCAGATACTAAAATTCCAATCCGTTTAATTTTCTCGCTATTAATATTTTCTTTCGGAATTAAAAACACTCTTTAGAGTTTAATTAAAATCTATTCATTCTTAATCAATATTTAATCTTCGATAGGTAAAAATAATGTTTATTTTTTCT
This sequence comes from Promethearchaeota archaeon, assembly GCA_030606095.1. Classification (GTDB taxonomy): domain Archaea; phylum Asgardarchaeota; class Lokiarchaeia; order Sigyniarchaeales; family SOKP01; genus SOKP01. Next base: position 7,875 of record JAUWHC010000002.1, read on the forward strand.
TTTAGAATTCTGAATCATTAATAGAAAAAGAAAGTAAATTCAAAAAAAAATACTCGAAGATTCTTTTTCTTCTATTTCTTAGTTAAATATAGGTACAAACTTTTATAAAAACCTTATGTTTTTTCATTCATTAATCAAATATTAATTTATTCTTACCCCCGATATTTCTTTTTAGACTTTTTTTAAAATATTATGAAAGTATATTAATTTATATTATTTATTTCGATAAAACTATTGTTTTATTTTTTCATAAACTATTTATTTCAACTCTCTAAGAGGCAAATTTCACAATATAACTACTAATCTCATAATTAGGTAAAATTTTATCGACATTTCCCTTTTTAATGGCGTTTTTTGGCATACCATAAACGGCACACGTTTCTTTAGATTCCACTATTGTTTTTCCCTTAAACTTTTGGATAACACCAAGTCCTACAACGCCATCTACACCCATTCCGGTTAGTAAAATCCCTAATACTCGGCGTTTATACATTTTAGCCGCAGAAATAAATAATACATCTATGGAAGGCATACAAAAATTCACAGGGGTTCCAATAAATGTTTTTATACATGGTTTTTCCGCTTTAACTATAATTTCCGTGTGTTTCCCACCTGGAGAAATGTAAACAACGCCATTTTGAAGGAATTCGCCATTTTCTGCTTCTTTTACTTTAACTTCACATTCTTTATCTAATATACTAACGAAATTTTCAATAAAATTTGCATTTAAATGTTGGACAATCATAATTGGACAAGATATATTTTTGGGAATACTTTTTAATAATAAATTTATTGTTTTTACGCCTCCTACACTAGCTCCAATGATGACAATATTAGAATTTATCCGAACATTCTTAATAGTTGAAAAATCAAGAGCATGACTTATTGTTTTCTCTTGAACTTTATAAGGTTTAACCTGATTCGTTTGAAGAATTTCATCATTTTTAGTTTTTAAAGGAATGGGCTCATACTTTGTTGAAAATTGCTTCTTTATAGCTTTATTTTTTAATCGATCTTTTAAACTTTTTTGAGCAATTTTAATCGATGCATTTTTATTATAACTTATGATGCTTTTTTTTTCAACCTTTTTGGATACCTTTTCAACGAGATCTTTGTTACTTGCTAGATTCTGATCTTTTTCTATTTTTCTATGATTTTCTTCAGACAGATATTGGATTTTTTTTAAATCATCGAATGATTGGCTTAATTCATAACTTTCTTCTGATTTCTCTTTCTTAATGGGGATTTCTTCTAAAATTTCATCACATTCTTGGATAGAGCTTAACTTATTAATATATTTACCGAAATTAAAAATATCGTCAATTATTTCTTGACGAAGTGATGTTTTTTTACTTTTTTCTATTAAGTTCGTATGGGACTTTTTTAAAGGTGATTGATTTGCTAATAATACTTTGGAAAGTAATTCTTCTTTAAATTTTGGTAATTCTTTCGCTCCCAGACCTCCTGGTTTAATGATATAATCAAACGCACCAATTAATAGTGCTTGGATAGATGAATCCATATTTTGAGGACTTAATGCGGATAATATTATCGTTGGAGTTGGATATTGGTCCATAATTACTTTTAATGCATCTAACCCATTTATTTCGGGCATTATTAAATCTAGTATCAAAACATCAGGATTGTATTTCCTAACCATTTCAATAGCTTCTTTTCCGTTTTTAGCACAATCAATGACTTCAATTAATTCATTTTCTAACAAGATATCGCGAATTTTTTTTCTTAAGTATGCTGAATCATCTGCTATTAAAACTTTAATTGTCAAAAATCTCACCTGAGCGAAATGCATCGGTGTTTAATGCATTTTTTGAAAAACTTCTTTCATTTTACATTTAAGATTGGAGATATTTACTCGAAATATAAGTTATCGCGCGATCAATGTTTTCTTTTGAAAGATTGATTTCTTTCTCTATCTCTTCAGAAATAGCATCTGTTTCAGACTTAATATTAAATTTTATTTTCGAAAATTTTTCATCTAAATTGAAATCAACAAATTCAAATCCATTTCCTTGATAAAATTTAAAAAAGAATTCGTAAAAATGAAGCCTAATTGTATTTACAAATGCTAATAATCCTTCAAAAAGAATTATTATTACATTTCCAAAGATTAAACCACCTATCTTTAATATTTCAATGATTATGAAATCTCCTTGCATCAATCCGATTATTGCTTGAACCGAAATCATTAAGGCAATGTGTGCTAATGCTAAAGCCAATAATCTTAAATATGAAGACATGTTACTCAAGACTGATAAGAATGTTTCAAAAGTTTCCATAGAACCTTCTCCTAGTAACGAGCTGTATGATTTTTCCTTTAAATATGAAATAGATAATGTTTTACCAATAGGTTTTGAAACCAATAGAAGTAAACCAGGTATTAATGGCAATAAAATTGGATATGGATAAATCAACCATGAATTGATATCAAAACCCCAACTAAGGATTAGAAATGATCCTCCTGTTAAAAATAAAATCTTGAATAAGGAGTCTGTAATTGATAAATATTTTTTATTATTTCTCCAATAATTTAAGAATTGCAGAAACCAACCTAAATTAATGTGGATTAATCCAACGATAATTACAAACTTAAGAAGTGTCGTTATATTATTCAAAGGATTCTCAAGTAGAGGTTCAATATGCGTACCAAAAAGAGAGTGTTGTCCAAAAAACTCACCGTATAAAAATCCCGCAAAAATAGCACCCCAGCCACAATAAAAAATAACCCATGAAATTGCAGCAACATTTTTTTTACGATTTCTAAAGAGGATTCCTCCTATTAAACCTGCAATTACTAAACATAAACCATGACCGATATCTCCAAACATTAAACCAAATAATAATGGAAAAGTTATAGCAATAAAAGGAGTCGGATCAATTTCGGAATACGATGGAACGCCATACATCTTTGTTATTATTTCAAAAGGTTTAAAAAATCTGTTATTCTTCATTATTTTCGGAGTTTCACTTCTTAGATCTTTTGATATTTTATTTTTATCATAAGATTTTTCTTTCTCCACTTTTTCTTTTAATTGAATGTCCTTTACGATTAGAGTTTTTGGAATATTTATTGACTCAATTACGATTTTATCGTTAAAATTTTCATTAAGATCTTTCTCAATTTCATTTTTCTTATTTAGAGAGCAATAAAATTTGAGAAGTAACTGAGACAAAGAAAAATATTCAAACTGATTTTCAGCCCAAATATAATTCTCAATATTTTGAACATTTTCATGCATTGTAGCAAATTTCAATAGATATTTTTCCTTCATTTCTTCTAACTCTTTTTTATACTTCCATAACGTCTTGTTTATCTTACTTATCTCTTTTTCTATCCGAATAAAATTTATTTTATTGTAAGCCAAGTATTTTTTTAAAATATGTATTTCTTTAGCATGGATAATATCAATCTTTTCCTTAAAATCATCTTCCTTATCTTTAGGATAAATTATAAAAAAAGCAATTCGTTCATTAGCTATTCTTTCTGTGCGGTAAAAATTCGGAAATTCAGTTACCTTGAAGAGTGATTTTAAATTTTCGAGATTTTTTGAAAAAATTGTAAAAACTTTAAATTTTAGTTGATCGAAATAAGTTAAACTAAATCGATTTAAATGAAATTTATCCAAAAATTTATAACAACTTTCCAGAGTCGTTTTATCCTCTAGCTTAATTTTAGCGTTATCTATATATTTTTCTAACTCTATAATGCGGTTATTAAAAGAATTAACATCATCTGATATTTTGTCTATCAATTCTTCTGTATCATTTACCTTTAATAGAGTTCTATCATTTTTACTAATATTTAATTCCGAAAATGCAGATTCATCAATGTTTAGCTTTCTACATAATATATTAAAATCATACCTTAATTTTTTAATGCTTTCTGTTAATGGATCGGTATTTTCCACATTAACCTTTAATTGCCCTCCTGATTTTGGCTTTATATGTACATTATTTATTTGAGAAAGGTGATTTAATAGACTATTCTTATAATTACTATCTATAAATACATTGATCAAACATAATTCAGTTGAATTTTTCATTTTTAATCGTCCTAGTTTAGTTTATTTTTTTTTTGTTTGAAATTATCTTTTTTACAAATCTAATCCTAATTGCCTTTTCTCTCTCAGCTTCTTCCAAAAATTCTTTTAACCTTTTAATAGTTACTTGTAATTCAGGAACTATAATGTATTTCAATCCATTTATCCTATTATTTACTCTTTTATAGTATAAGGCAAATTTTAATATCTTATCTTCACTTTCTGCTAAAAAGATGAGAATCCTAAAAAATTCCTTTAAAATAATAATCAAATCGTCAAGGTTATGGGTTGTATCTAAAAAAGAATAAGAGGGAAGTTGTTCTGAACTTGTTAATTCAAATTCAATCTTTGGTAATAAAATTCCATGTACTTTTTTATTTTTTATACTAATTAATGGTTTATGTTGAAGTTTACTTATTTGGCTAATTTCAATAAATTTTAATTTTCCCATTCCACTATAAGTTTCATGTAATTTTAATATAAGTTTCTTAAACAAAATTAAAAAATCATCTTTTAAAGTTTGATATTCGGGCCAAAATTTCTTAATTTGAACTATTATTTGTTCTCTGTTATAACCTAAAAAATTTTTTCCTTTAATAGCAAAATTTAATTTTGTTTGCATGCTAGCTAAATTTGATTTTGTAAATTTAATCGCTCTAAAACTAATTTTTTATTCACCTACAAAGATTCTTTATAATTTTGATCTATAAATTTCTGATGAATTCTGAATAATTGATTTTTAGGTAAAATAGATATTACATCCCATAAGATTTCAAATGTTTTCTCAAAATCTCTGTTTTCATCTAATTCTTGATTTATAAACCTCTTTTCAAAAGCATTTGCAAATTCCAATAAAGCCTTTTGATCAAAATTTAGCCCTTCCGCTCCAACTATAGAAACTAATTCTTGAATTTCAAGAGCACTTGAATACGATGCAAGGGCCTGTGAGCTTACATCTGCATGATACTCTTTTGTATGTTCTTTTCCAATTGCATCCTTCATTAATCTTGAAATTGAAGATAAGATCTCCATAGGTGGATATATCCCCTTTTTATACAAATTTCGATTGAATACAAGTTGGCCTTCTGTAATGTAACCGGAGGTATCTGGAATAGGATGAGAAATATCATCGTTTGGCATCGTTAAAATTGGTATTTGAGTTATCGATCCTTTATTATTCTTAATTTTACCTGTTCGTTCATAGAGAGAAGCAAAATCACTATATAAATATCCAGGAAATCCTTTTCTACAAGGAATCTCTTCTTTAGCAGCGCTTACTTCTCTTAATGCTTCAGCATAATTTGTCATATCAGTTAAAACAACGAGTACTTGCATTTCTTTTTCAAAAGCAAAATATTCTGCAGCTGTTAGAGCAATCCTTGGTATCAACAATCGCTCCATTATAGGATCATCCGCAAAATTAATAAACGAAATGATATTTTGAATATTTCCACTATGTTGAAATTGTTTTATAAAATACAATACATCATCTTGAATAATTCCAATTCCACAAAAAATTATTAAGAATGGTTCCTCAGTTAATACTTTTGCTTGGCAAACGATTTGTGCCGCTAATTTATTATGAGGCAAACCTTGTCCACTGAAGATAGGAAGCTTTTGTCCTCTTATAAGAGTAAATAATCCATCAATTACAGATATTCCTGTCTGAATTATGTCTGAAGGATATTCTCTAGCGAAAGGATTGATTGGAGTTCCATTAATAGGGAGTTCTATATCAGATAAAACATTTGTATCTGATACTTTTCTCGTATATAAATCAAGAGGCTTTCCCAATGAATTAAATGATTGACCAATCATATCTTCTGAAACCCTTAATTTAAGGGAATCTGCTGTAAAATTAATTTCAGTATTTTCGGGAGATAATCCTGTATTATCTTCAAATATTTCGATAATTATAGTATTTTCACTAATTTTCACTACTTGTCCGGTGCGAATTTTATCTCCTGTACGGAGAATTACAATTTCACCATACTTAACTTTATGCTTGTTTTTCAAAAATAACAAAGGTCCGAGAATTTGTTCTATTCTTTTATAAGTAAAGCTCATCTCTTCTCTAATGCTCCATATATTAATTTTAATGAATTTATTTCATTAAATAATTCATTTTTTAAGTTCGAAATTTTATTGAACTCATCGTTCGGAATGGTATAATTAATTCTTCGCAATTTAGAAATAACTTCAAGCTCTTTTATATCTTCTAAGATGAATCCTTGTTTCAAGAGATCCCTTCCCTCTTTATCCAATAAAAGAATAAGTTTAATGAAAGCTATCAATTTTTTAGTGTCTGTATAGCAATCGATAAGATCAAATGCATTTTGAATTAGAAATGTATTTCTAATTAATTTCGCTATAAAAATAGTTAGTTGTTGTTCCTCTGGTAAGTTTGTCTCCCCTATTAATTGAGTTATATTTTTTAAATCATTTTCACGAGATAAAATTGCATTTATTTGATTTCTACACATATTCCAGTCAATATCCATCTCGTGCCAATGGAGGTCTCTCTTCTGCCACCACTCTGATAAATACTCGGGATAATTGGAATAGGAACTAAGCCAATCAATAGCAGGATAATGTTTTGAATAAGCAAGACGAGAATCTAATGCCCAAAAGGCTTGTACAAATCGTTTTGTAGTGGATGTAACAGGTTCACTAAAATCACCAGAAGGTGGTGAAATTGACCCAATTATTGTTAAAGAACTTATTTTTTCTTTTTTTGAAGCGTCACACCCTATATTTTTTACAACACCTGCTCTTTCATAAAAACGTGATAGTCTTGATGCAAGGTATGCAGGATAGCCCTCTTCAACAGGCATTTCTTCTAATAATCCAGAGATTTCTCTTAATGCTTCAGCCCATCTTGAAGTACTATCTGCTAAAACTGCAACATCATATCCCATATCGCGGTAATATTCTGCTATTGTAACTCCTGAAAAAATACTTGCTTCTCGCGCAGAAACAGGCATATTTGAAGTATTAGCGAAAATGATTGTTCGTTCTAATAAAGAATGTCCGCTTTTTGGATCTATAATTTCAGAGAATTCTTTCAGAACATCAGCTATCTCATTTCCTCTTTCACCACACCCAATAAAAACAATAACATCTGCATTACACCATTTGGCTATACTTTGTTGGATAACTGTTTTTCCGGTCCCAAAACCGCCTGGAACGGTAACTGCTCCCCCCTTTGCAACTGGAAATAATAAATCTACTACACGTATTCCTGTAATTAAAGGCTCAGAGGGATTTATTAGCTCTTGATAAGGCCTTTTTTCTGTAATAGGCCATTTTTGTAGCATTCCAAAAGATTTTTCTATATTATTTTGTTCTATTCTAAAGATTTCTTCGATTATGGTATATTCTCCTTCCTCAGCAATAAAGGATAATACCCCCGAAATATTAGGGGGCACCATAATTCTGTGTTCAATTATCTTTGTTTCTTGTACTGTACCAATAACATCTCCACCTTGTACATCTTCACTTATTTTCCGTTTTGGAACAAAATACCACTTTTTTGTTCTTGATAATGGAGTTAATTCAAAACCCCTATTTAAAAAGCCCTTTCCATTAGATTTTTCAAATGCGTCTTTCAAAGGTCTCTGAATGCCGTCAAATATATTTGCTAATAAACCAGGGGCTAATTCCATTGAAAGAGGTGTTCTTAAATTAATAACTTTCTCATACAATTCAAGATCGAATGTATTTTCATAACATTGAGCAACAACACGATCATTAAAAATTTGAATTACTTCCCCCAAAATATTATATTTTGAAATTTTAACTAAATCATGGATGCGAATTTGATTTCTAAAACCTTTAATTTCTATTAAAGATCCATTTATTAAAGAAATATAACCAAATTTATTATCCTCTTTAGATTTGATCATATTCTTTTAAATACACCTCTATGCTATCTCTTTGCTTTTCAATAATTTCTTCAAAATTATGTTCTTGTATTTTAATCTCAGAATCAGATACTGCGCGATTAAAATCTCTCTCTATTAAAATAGAATTGTTTTGTATTAACTGATCAATCGAATAATCAAAAGAAATATCTTCTTCTGGGAATAATATTTTAAAACCACCTAAAAAATCACCGTTTTTTTTGATTTCTATAGAATCTTTAAATATTTCTGCAATTTCATTAAATTTGTTATGAAAATATTCATAATCGTTAGTATTAAACAGCAAAATAATATTATGTAAAGTATCTTTATTTTGAGTGGATATATTTCGGTAAAATGTTTTAAGCGCGTTTAATACGAATTTTTCGTATATGTCAGGGTTATTTTTAATTTTTTCTCTTAAAATAACACTTAAGTCTGATTTTAAATTATCAATTAATTTTTTCTTAAAATCCATTAAATCTTCTTTTATCTTTAAAAAAGTTGAAGCTAACTTATTATTCAAAAAATTATAGTAAGTCGTTTCAAAACGACTTTTATGTTTTTTATAATCTTCAATAACTTTTTCCATATATCTTTTTTTGATTTTTGACTTTTGGAAAATTGTTAGTTGATTCATTTCTTGAATTTCTTTTTGAGCTTTTTTAATTAAATGTAATCCTAATATGCCAAATGGCGTCCGTAAATTTTGATTATCTTCTTCTAAAATTATCAATCATTCTCCTAAAATATAATTTTATTAATTGATTTTAATATCTCATTAAAATAAATATCTGCTTCAAAATTGGCATTTTGGTCAAGTAGAAAAAATATAAACGGACGTCTTTTGTTTAATTTAAAATCAAATAAAAATTCAACGATGGTAGTAGGCAAGTTTAGAGCTATAATAATCATACCAATTGAAGGGTTTTTTATAAGATTATTAAAAACATCCAAAAATTCTTCTGAATTTTTAAGAATTGTGCCATCGATCCCCAAAAGACCAAATAAATATATAATCTCTTGATAACCTAAAACATGAATTTCTTGGTCATACATTAAAATTCAAAACCTAATTGTTTTATTATTGAATTAATTATTTTTAATCGATTTTCTTCATATTTTACTTGAATATTTTCTATAGATTGATTATAAAAAACCGTTAGTTTTTCCATTCCATTATTTACTTCTTCTAAAAGCAACTTTAAATTAGAATCTACAAAGTTTCGCTTTTTCTTAATTTTAAAGTCTATTAACTTTTCTTCTTGAGCCTTAAATTTTTGAATATCCGCCAAATTTTCTTCCTTAGCTTTTTCTATGAGAAACTTATAAGTTTCTTCAATATCCTGTACCCAATCAAAAATATCCATCTAAATAGCACCTTTTATCTTTAACATTATATTATTTGTTGTTGTAAAATGCTATAATTATTGTAAACTATCCTAACTATATTTGGCAAAATCTCGTCTTTTATTTCCTTTTCCTTCTTGATTAGGAAGTTTAAAATCCGATTTATTGCCATATTATCAATATCTTCAATTATTATACTAGACTTTTTTAAAAAGTAATTATCATAAACTTTCTCAATTAAATTCATTAAATTATTTTTGTTTATAGTTATTGGAGTAAAAAATGCACCAAAATGCCTAATTCTTCTTAAATATTTGTTAATACTTATTAGAAAATCATCGATATTTTCTTGATATAATAAATCCATAAATTTATCGTAGTTAAAAAAGAGATAATTATTTACAAGGAATTGTGATAATAATTTTCTATCAATTCCATTTAGAATTCCTCTAAAAATTATATTTAAGTTATATATTTCTGCTTTATAATCAATAAATAAACTTATTAATGGTTTTTTTTCGTTATTCATATAAAAATTTTTATTATTTATCATAACTTGATAATAAACTTGATCTAAAAATGTTTCTAATACAAATATTTCTTTTTTACGAATGAAATGCTGAAATCCTTCTCTTATTGCGCTATTGTACAAAGATCGCTTCTCATTTATATATAACTGAATCTCTTCTAAAGATGATTTCTCAAGTAATCCTTCAATGAATCCAGTGTTTCCTAAATAATTCTCAACCAAGAAATTAATGTGTGTCTTTTTACTTCCATCTCTTACGCCTGCTATTGACCTAAATATTATACGCTTAACATTAAGAATTTCGTAGATTAATAAATAATTTCTTAAAAATAGTATCATGTTATCAGGTGAGTAATACATAATTTTACCAATTAACTTAATATAGTAATTGGTTATAGCAATTTCTATCTCAACAATAGAAAGATTTTTAACTTCTAAATCCGGATAATATCTTTTAATAAACTTAATTAAAGTTTTTATGTCATTTATCTTTTTTAAATTATTTAAATTATTTTTATCCATTATTAAGCTTTTCAAAAAAGTCATCTTTATAAATACATATGGATATGAAAGGTTAAATAAAATCATTTAAAGTTCACCTTAAATCACACCCTTTTTATTATTAGAATTAATTAGATAATAACTAAAAACATCCAATTGAGTTTGAACATTAATATTTATCTTAGTTAGATTATTAGTGGTAAAAAAGACTAACTTATTATAATTTGATTTGAAAAAATGAAAAATGGAATAATACTTATGTTTATTATTAATTATTCTTCACTTTAAATCATATTTGACATAATAATAAATTTTAATATTATAAATATTTCTAAAAACATTCATTTTTAAGTAAAGAAAAAAAGAAGAATTTTCCAAAGTTTTATATTTATAAACCCTTCATCGAGAGAATTTTAATATATTTAAAAAATCTCTTTTATAAATTAGTTTTATTAAAAAGGAGAAGCATAGAAAAACAAAGATTTAAATTAATAATACTTATTATATGTATAATTATTATAACGATATACTATTTTTTCTAATGATTTATCAAGGATTATTCAGCATTTTACATAAATTTTCAGATAATATTGATCTCTTTTATAATATTATTTATAATCATTTCCAAGGTAGCATTTGTAACCACTTTAGTGATAAAATTTTTGAAAAAATCAATGTAAAAGAGGTTCTTGAAAAAATAATTGAATATACTTCAAAAATTTTTTTCGAGTTAGGGTTTGATCACTGTGATTTACAACATAATTTTTCAAATCATTTTCTTGATGTTAAAAAATTTAATTATGAGAAAATAACGTCCATATCAAATCTGTATAAGATCATGTTTCCTGCTATTTGCGATATTTTTTTAACCAAAATCTTTAAATATCTCATCGGCTCCAAATCAGCAGCACGAGTAATAATGGAATTAAGAGCTAAAGGCATACTTCCAATTGAATTTCTTATGGAGTTGAAAAATTTAAAAAATTTATACGAAAAAGCACCAAAAAAAATAGAAAAATTAAAAAAATATTTACAAATTCGTAAGGAAATAATAAATAAATTGCAAGAAAACAGAGAAAAAATCGAAAGAGTAATGCATTTAAAAGATCCTCAAGATAAATTGCAATTGATTTTCATGATTTACAAGATTATGGACTTCTTTAGCATCCAAAAATTTTTCGATTTTACACCGATTATCGAATACTGTAAAAACAATAGCGAGGAATGGTTAGAAACAATACCCTTAATTTCATTTAATAATCCTGATCTCTATTATTGTGGAATTTATATAGCTCGTCAGTTATCGATAAAATTTGAAGAAGAAGAAGAAGATAATATTAAATACTTTTTAATAAATATTTATGATGAACTAATTGATGAATTTGAAGCACCTCTAATTGAGGCAACATATCAAGTTTATTATTTCTTAAAAGCTTCTGATTTGAGTGGGTTAGAGTTATCATTTGGCCAAATTAAAGAGCTACTCAAAGGAGGTCCAAAATTTTTTGAAATTAATTATCTAAAATATTTAGGAACATCCCAATTAGTAGTGATTTTAAAAACTTACAAACTTCTCGGAGTGTATCATAAAATAGATCCTAAGAAAATTAAAGCTATTTTATATGAAATCGAACAAAGAATTACAGCTAAAGGAATAATGCATTATCGAGATGGCTTTTTCACTTCAGAAGCTACATACTATGTGTTATTTTGTAAATATATGACAAATGACATTAAAAGCGTTAATGATTATAATATTTTAGGTTATACTATATCTAAAATCTACAGAAACTTAGAAATGTTAAACATTTCAGAAGAAGCTAATTATGATTTGATAAATGAATTATTTTACGCATTAGAAACGCTTAAATTGCTTAATTGCATAGAGAATCCCTGTACTCTAATACATTTAGCAAGAGATTTATTTCCTAATTATTTCTCTAATAAGCTTTTTAACGAAAAAAAGCAATTTAAAGATATTAGTTATTTATCAGTGAACCATCTTACAGGGGAAACAATATATAAAACTAATTTTATAAATTCTAATGCACTAAATTGGGATGTTACTTAAAAGTATTCCAAATCAAGAAAAAAAAGTTTGATTATTTTTAGATATCAGATTAAAAAAAGAGGTAATAGAAAAATGAAAAGTACAAATTCGGACTATATTAATCAATTGAATAGTGATTATGGAAGTTGGGGTAAAGTATATACTTTAAGTGATTTTCTAGGGAAAGTTAAAAAGAATCTAGATGAAAAAGATTTTAAAAGAGAGAATTCAAGGCTAGTTTTTTGTGTTTGTCCTGATGATATTAACAGGCTTCAAGAGAATGATACGATAGAAAATGGCTTGAAAAAAGTATATAATGGAGAATTCCATATGGGAGGTCTAGGTGCATATCCTATGGGTGGCGTTTCAGGTATCATTGCAGCAAGTCATCATCCACCTGACAATTTTATAAATGGAAATCGAACTAGTGGTAATTTAGTTTTTTTTATAAGCCCTCATTTTGGACTTATCGAAAAAAATGATTTTATCTATGGTAAAATAATTAGACCTGGACAGGAAAAAATAACATCTTCTTGTGGCGCAATAATGGGATTTTTAGATGCATTAAAACAAGCTGGTAGTCCAGAAAATTTCAAAATCGCACCTGATACAACAGATACAGATCCTACGAGAATTGTTCTACACAAAATGTTAATAAATAAATATAATAAAGAACTTAAGGATATTCTTGCGATAGATAATGAAAATCACCAAGTAATTGAAATGTTCAAACTTAACTATGAACTTGTCATGAAAAAAGTAATTGAAATGATCAACGAGTTTATAGAAAAAGAGAAAGAACATTTTAAAGGAAAAATTTCGGTAATCGGAGGCATAACTGTAAATATTCCAAAAAAGGATCTATTTATACTCAAAGAGATCGTTTATCCCAAAAATTAATGACAGTAGAAAAATTAAAACATTTATTTAAATTTTTTTTTTTTAAGACATTGTTTATCATTTTTTAAGAGGAATTCTGAATACTAAGATTTTTAAAGCATTATAGAGTAAAATAAGACTTAAAAATGACAAATATTCCCAGTCCATCAGGATAAGTTTAATTTTTATTCAAAATCTATCCGATAGAGGTTGCTGGTTTCAGCCTGTGCGAATAAAGGAAATGTTCCAAACGTCATATGAACAATTTTTATTAAAATGCTATACTATTACTTAATATCTTTAGCAATATTGATAACTTAAACAATTTTAAGCAACAACTTGTGTTTCTTAACTCAATTTTGATGTTAGGTGCATAAATAATTCATCAAGACCTTCTCCTGTAAGGGCTGATGTCTCAAAATAGGTTAAATTATATTGCTGGGCAATTTGATTTGCTTTATTTGAAATTTCCGTTCGATTTTCTATTAAATCCACTTTATTTCCAACTAAAATATATGGAATTTTTTCTGCATCAGTAAATTGATGTGCTTCTTCAATCCATTCATAAATTTCATTCAATGTATCAATTTTTGAAAAATCAAACATAATTATAACTGCTTCAGCATTGTGATAAAAAGGTTTTCGAATTTTTGCAAAACATTTCAGGCCTCCCATATCATATATATGGAAAATTAATTTCATTTGTTTAGTGATTTGGAACTCTTTTTCAACAAAAGAAACACCAAGTGTTGGTATATACTCTGTTTTAAAATTTCCATTGAAAAACATCTCAACTAAAGAACTCTTACCTGCTTGGTCCAGTCCAACGATAATAATGTTATGTATTAGATTTTTTTCATTAACAGCATCAGAATTAATTGATTTGTGAAGGATCTGCCCATTATCCTTAAAAGAAGGAAGAGAAAGAGATATGGAAGTATCTTGATAGTTTAAAACTTGAGAAACCTTTTCAGCAACGATATAAGAATAAGGGATATATTTTAATATTTCTTTATAATGATCAGTAACTATAGCAAATATCGCGGGAGATTTACAACCTAATTCCATATAAAATAATCTAAACGCATTAGTATCAAAAGTTCCACTACCAAATGAAGTTTTAGCAAATCGTTTTATTTTATGAATTGTTTCATCGAGGATACTAACAATTGCTCCTATAATATCTTCATCGAAGTCGTAGACAGATTGTTGAGCAATAATTAACCCATCATAATCTACAATTAAGACTGATAATAAATCAGGAGTTTCAGATAAAAAATTTGTTAATAATTCGTCTAATACTGATACTTTTAGCATCTTTATAACTTTATTTATTTCTTATTTATTTTTCATTTTAAGTATTCAAAAATATATCGGTCATAATCCTTTTTTGACAACTTAATTTTTCTTCTTTCAATTTTTAGTTGCATTAATCTTCATATAAATATGGTTTTTTGGATCAATTAATTTTAAGTTCGAATTAGATTGAAAAAGCGTCTCAGTTTTCCCTAAAAATAATAGACCGCCTTCCTCTAAGTGATCTTCAATAATTTTTAAAAAAATTCTTCGATTTTCCCTATTAAAATAAATTAACAAGTATCTACAAAATATTATATCATATTTCAAAGAATACTTATGACCTCTAGTAACATCCTCACAAATAAATTCAATCTGCTCTTTAATTTTTTCATTTAAGATATATTTATAGCTTGAAGCTTCTTTTTGTTTTGTGATATACTTCACTTTATATAATTGCGGTATATTTTCCATTGAATTAGCATAAATTCCTTTCTTTGCTTTTTGAAGAGCATTAAAATCAATATCTGAAGCAATAATTTTATAATTAGGAAATTTTATAAACTGATTTCTAAGGTCATCTAATATCATAGCTATAGAGTATGGTTCTTCTCCGGAAGCACAAGGGCATGACCATATATATATTGGCTTTTTAGAAGATCGTATTTTGTAATAAAGGGACGACTGAATAATAGAAAATGCGTTGAGGAAATTCTTTGTCGCTAAAATTGACTTAAGAAACAAAGTAGCCTCTTCATGATTTTTAATCAATAAGTTAGTGAATTTTCTTAATATTAGTTTATCATTTAAAATCTCTTTATTTTTTAATGGATCAATTAAAGCATCCTCTATTTCATTTTCTATAATTTTGCTTTTACAATCTAAACATTCAACAAAGAGATCTTCAAATTTTTTGAAAACTTCTTTATTTCTAAAAAAGTAAGAGTAATTGATATTAAATTGGTCCTTAAATTTTTCACCCTCATGATCCAAATGTGCTAAAAGATAAGTATAATATGAATTATAAGAATCACAATTTACATGAAGCATTCTAGCTCTGATTCTTTTTTCTATGAAAGCTTTTCGATACATCCCAAAATTTATTCCTGTTTCCTTTCCTATTGAAGTAATCAAGCTATCATAAAAATCATCTTCAATTTGGATATCAGTAAGACCAATCATATTCCATCATCATTTATTATTTATCTATTCTCAATCCAATATGATCGATTGAATTCTCAATAGTCTCTTTCCAATATGGTCCATTGTATATTTTATATGCATTTGCATCTCACTTATTTCAGATAATATGCTATTAATTTGACTTTTTTGTGAGCCTGATAATTTACTTTCAATTCTTATTTTTTCATTAGAAGATATTTTCTTACTTTTAATTGAGAGTTTTCTTGATTCTCCCGGGTAATTTAAATCTGTTCTCCCCTCATTTATTTCATGAAATAGAATAATAAATTCATCAGGTTCATATCCTTGTTTTACTATTTCGTATTTGTAATTATAGAAATTCTTTTTAGCTTTTAGTTTAATTGCCCATGTTGATGCCATATATCTTTGAAAGAGCTTTGAATTATTCCCCGCCCAAATCCAAATTGTGTTTAAATCCTTATCGACTAACAGGTAAACAGCCCTTTCTTTAAAATAATTACCAGGATTTTGTTTTATTACATCTCCTTTAACTTGATAAATATTTTTTTTATAATTATCATTTAACATTTCTCTTAAGATGCCATTATTTTGGATTTTGAATTTTTTTTTTGATTAAAATTAATTTTATAAAATAGAAAATAATTAATTGATTTATTCATAAAATAGTGCTAATTTATCTAATAAATCTTGTAGACTTTTTAAATCCGGAATATATAAAAATGTCCCTGTGATTTTTATATCAGAAACAATGACATTCGTTGTTATCACAAGCGAGAGTTTCTTAATTAATCCAATTTCATCTTGTAAAATTTTAAATAATTGTGTACCAGTATCTATACTCAAATCTGGTGGTTCTGTCATCATTTTCATGTCCAATAAATCCCCGATGGCACTAGCATAATGACTTGCTAAAATGTGTCCAAGCTCGCTTATAGCGCTTTCAAAGAGATCACTAAAATCACTAACTGATTTAATATCCTTAGAGTTATAGTTATAATCCCCATCAGTAATAATTGAACCTATTTTTATAATATCAGTTAACTTAAAAATAGAAACGATTGTTGCTTTTGCTTTTCCAATAATATTACTCCAAGATACAAAAAGTTTTATGTTTCTCTTACTTATATTTTTGGCAAATTTATCTAACTCTACCATTTCTACTACGGGGATATCAATATCTACTCGTTTTTTAATCATCCTAGCTAGAGCATTGGCAGCATTACCCGCTCCAATATTACCTACTTCTTGTAGTGCGTCTCTTTGAATATCAGTGAGTTTTACATTTTTTAATACCTCATCTTCTAATTGTCTTGTTGTTTTCGTTGATATGCTTTTTATTTGATCAGAAATTAATTTATTGTCGATATTAAGCTTTTTAAATATGTTTTCTATTGTTATTAAATCAGGAATAAAGAAAAACATCCCATTTAATTTTAAATCAACAACATTTATTGATGTTTTAATTGATATGAGAAATTTAATATTTGCTTTTTGTTCTTTTAAAAGAAAATCTCCTATTGACGCTGTTCTACTAAAAGCAAAATCGGGAACATCTATTAGCATTTTAGTTCCTAATAAATCTGCTATTGCAGACACATAGTGCCCAGCCATAATATTCCCCATTTCTTTTATTGTAGAAATTGTCATTTCGTTTAGATCACTCTTGCTTTTAATATTACTTATAGGAGTTTTAAGTTTATTTTCCGATAAATCTTCGACTAATTTCAACAATGGAACCAAATCAAAAACTTGAAGGATTGTAGATGTCGAAGTATTTTCTATAGTAGAGAAAATTCCGCAGACTTTTTGATTACTATTTCCAAGATATGTACCTAAATTATCAAAAGATATTATTCCTACATCTGTAAGACTTACATCAATCTTTTTCTTGATTAATCGAGATAAGGCAGTAATTGCATTTCCAGACCCAATATTTCCTATTTCTTTTAAGGTATCATGTTGATTTTCAGAAAGTGTTATTATATCTTTTGATTTAGAAACAGTTTTGATGCTTTTAGGTTTCTTTTTCCTTGAAGTCGATACTTTAATAGGAGCAACTTTTTGAACACGGGGTTTACTTTTTGTTTTTATTAAATTATGACTTTTAATTTTTGGAAGAGGTTTAAATTCTACTTCATGTACGCTATTGGTTTTACTAATATCAGTTAAAAGCAATGGTGAAATTAATGATTCTAAATCTAATAAAATATAAGCCATTTCATTCATTACTCCAATAGATTTAATTAATTTAGAATTTATATTTGTCTCGATAATCGATTTTTTTTTCGTAAAGATTGAATATGGAATTTCGCTAATACCAATAATAGAATCTACTAATAAAGCAATTTTTAAATTATCCCTTTCTAAAAGCAAGATTCGAGAATTTTCATTAAGATCGTCATTTATTTCGTTCGAATATATCATTTGTCTCAAAGAGATGATGGAATATATTTCACCCCTTATATCGATTAATCCTACAATGGATTTGTCAGATAATGGAACTGGAACGATTTTATCACCAGGAATAAAGATTTCCTTAACATCCTTCACATCTAACAAATATTTTTCGTTTAATATTTTAATAATAACTGCATTAAAATTACTATTTTGTTCTGTTTCAATCATTTTCTTTTTTCCTCATTTTTCTTTTTTTCTTCTATTAATTAATTCATTTTAACCATAATTCCTTTCCATATAAGCTCAACCTGCGGTTCTTCTTGAATAATTTCAGAAAAATAACCAATTTGTTTAAAAATCGAGATTTGGCCCCCGTTTGTCTTATCGTAGATATAATCAAGCATATCTTCCGTACTGCTAAAATTAAATCCCGCGAGTTCAAATCGTTCATGATCATCATCGTCAATCTTGATTATCAATAAGTCCTCGCCATCGAATTGTTTACTTAAATCAATCCATTCTAACCAAATATCAGGAATAATAGATTTATTTCCAATAGCAAAAGCATCCGATATGGGAATATTTCTATAACTTTTACAAGCGGCAATGATGACTTTATTCGGAATAATTTTATTCCTTTTTGCAAATTCAATAAAATTGCTTATAATTTCCATGTAATTATCTAATTCTAATATCTGGAGGCATGTAATAAAAATCAAATCCTTAGCTTCTGTTTCAACGATGAAATCTATCATATTATTTTTTTCATTAATTCGATTTACATAAACAGAGTTACTTTTAAAACCTCTTACATATTTTAAATATTGATACAATCTCCATTTTAAGGCTTTTTTTGTATTAATCTCTTTACTTATAAGAATTTGGTAAAGACTTTTTAATTGATTTGTAGTAAACCTAGAAAAATCTGCTAAATCTTTGTTATTGGTATCTATTTTAATATATCCATTGGCCAAAGTTGATTTTTCATTCTTCCCAAGAGCTTCATTATTGATATCTTTTAATATAGTTTGTAATTCTTTTTTTGTAAAAGCTGGTTTAAGCTGTTCTAAAAAATATTGTAAATTATTTTTGGATTTATCCAATAATGTCTCATAATATTGAAAATTCATAAGATCATCTTCTCTTTTTTATTTTTTTATTTTTATTTCTCATAATTATTTTAAATATACTATTATCCAAAAACAAATGACTCCAGTTTGTCAAAGCTAATCTTCTCACCACTTATATTTTTAACATAATATCTAACTTCTTCTTCCTGGAAAGGCAAAATGTTATCAATTTCAAATGTTATAAGATTTGAATCCACGCCATCTAACTCAGAAATTTGACTTTTAATATTTGATGATATGAATTTAAAAGATTGGGATATCGTATCCTTTATTTTTACATTCTTGACTTCGATATTTGAATTATTGATTACCATAAGACTAATAGCAAATTCATCCAATTCCCTTCCCGGAAAGATTTCCTTACTAACTAATAAATCTCGACGCTTATGCATTATTTTCAATTCTGGCAATTCGTTTTTATTTAGCTCATTTTCAATTATATACAACTTTCCTTGATCAAACTTTTCTTTTGGGTAATAAGACTTTACTATAAGTGGAAACACATAAGATTTTTTATGATCAGGAGCAATTGCATTGAAGAAATATCTAATCTCTAAATATTCATCAATATCTATGATACAGTCAGAATTAGTTACATCTAAATTTACAGCGATCTCTAATATGTGCGGAACTGATGAGTCCTGATTATTAGGATATATGTTTATTTTTAAGTCCTCAAAATCTTTCCTTCCTGAGGATGTTCTTATACGAAAATCTGATTTCTCGATTGGTGGTATGAAATCAGCGGGGATTTCCTCTCTTATTAAAAGTCCTTTGACTGGAGTCGTGCCAATATTTTTTATGATAAGTAAATCCTCTAATTTTGTTTCTTCAAATGATTTTATCTCTGACTTAGATAATTTTTTAGAGATTGATAAATTCACAATTTCAAAAATGTCTTCCTCAAAGTTAATATTAATTCGTGATATTTTTTCACTTTTTTCAATAACGGAATATTCTAGCTTTCTATAAAATTTCGGTTCAAATTTATCATGTATTTGCCACTCTTTACTAATAAACCTATCCCCATGTTTAATAATTTTTTTTCCATTTTTATCATTAAATTTTAAATCGATTAATTTATTTTTTTTATCTTTATCTAATATTAAAATTGATCTTAATTCCATGTCCATATCACTATTATTTTTAAAGATTAACGAACAATTCCATAAGTTTGGTGCGTCTTCTTGTTCTTTTTTCTTTATAGCATGCAAAGCATGAGAATATGCTGTAAAGTTTTCAAACTCAATACCTGAAATCAAACAGTCTCTAAATTCAAATGATAATCGAATTTCACCTGTTCCGAAAATCTTTTTTTCTTTCGGTTTTATGTCAGTATGGATTATAATAGCTATTTCTTCATTAGGTTTGAGATCTTTTATAGAAAAAATTATTTGATTTTTATTTGTTTCAGTATTTGCTATAGCTTTGCTGTCAAATTTAAAGTTAGAAAAATCAGGAGGAAAATTTTTAATTAATTTTGTGTTTCTCATTACGAAGTTTGAACGATTTTTTAGCACGATTGTGAATTTTATTAAATTTAATTTATTAAATAAAATTAAAGAATTGGTATCCAATGTTGATTTAATGGGTTCATTATTTAGGTCATTGTCATCAGAGTCAAAACTCATTAACATCTCTTTTTTTCTTAAAGATTCTTCTTTTAGATCCTTGGATTTTCCATCTAATTGAGTATCACGCTCATTTTCCAAATCCTTTATTTTATCATCTAGCAGTTCCTTTTTTTTTACTAATTCATTAATTTCAGCAATAATATCATTTAAGGATCTTTGTTCTGTTTCTAATCTAGCCTCAATATTTTTTATTTTTGGATTATATTCTTCGATAATTTCTTTTAATTTGATTATTTTCTTTTCTTTTTCACTAATTTTATTTCTTAACGATTTTATATTATTTTTTTTAATTTTAGTATTTTCGTTCACTTTTGTATTTAAAAGCGTATCTTTTGTTTTAGTGGTCGTACTAATCTGTTTTTTCAAATTCTTTAAATTTTCTTTAGATTTTTTATTTCTATCGGTAAGTTTCTTTATTTTTTGATTAATTACATCTAATTTAGATTGATTATCTTTTAATTCAATTTCCGTATCATTAATTTTGGGATGATATTTTTCCTTAACTTCTTTTTTTTTCGAATCTTCATTCAATATATTTTTTAAAGCTTTTGATTCTTCTTTTATAAGGATATTGTGTGCTTTTTTTAAGTTTTTAACAATAGTAATTTGATTTTTCTTTTTAACAATCTGTTCTTCAAGTTCCTTACTACTTTGATTAAAATCTTCTTGCTCTACATCTAGTTTTAAAGTAAATTCTTCTATTTTTGGGTTTAAATCTTCACTAACTTCTTCTTTGATAGTTTTTTCTTTCTTTAAATATTCATCTTCAACAACCAAAACTTCTTTTTCTGTTAGCTTAATTTGTTCACTAAGCTTTTTAATTTTAGATTCTAAACCCAAGATTTCTTGAGAATTAAATTCGGTAATCTTTTTTTTATCTTTAAGCCCTTGAGCTTTAAGTATTGAATTGATTAATGTTTTAAAGTCATTTTCTAAATTACTTCTAACTTTTTCTAATTCTGTCTTTTTTGCTCTTAGCTCATCTAGTTTTTTATTAATATCGTCCATATTTGCATAATCTGCTTTTAATTTTTCTTCACTTGTTTCTTTTTCAGGAGATAATTCATTTTCTTCTGTAATTATATCATCTTTAGATTCTACATCATCATCTTTTATTGGTTTGTATAATTCAGATTTGAGTTCATGAATAGATTTAGCATTTATATTCATCACTTCTATATTTTCATTAAGGTCGATAAGATCTAGTAAATCTTCTGAATTTGAAATAGTATAGCTTATGTTTTTTGAATTTTTAGGATCAAAATTACCAAAATTAATTAGCTCATCTTTATCAAGATTTATTTTTTCACAGTCTGAGAGTTTTAGATTAACATCCCAAACTCGATCTTTCTTAGAATTATTTAATATCGTAATATTGCCCATTCCAGTAAAACTTTCTAATATCTTCCTATTATTATATTTAAAATCTAAAGTTTCTTCGTTTCTTATAAGAATATTTGAATCGTATTCGATATTACTGAACTTCACTTCCTTATCTAATGTTGTTAAGGTTTCTTCTTTTTCAATGTGTTTCAAAGGTATTCCAATGAAAACAGGGGACATTATTGTCTCTAATTCTTTAATATCTATTTGTTTAAAACCCATTTTACTTTTTCTCCTTTAATTTTTTTTATCTCCTAATTTATATGAAGTTATATTGTTGTTTCCAGGTCTATTTCTTGAAGCGTCGGTAGTTCGTCGTTTTTAGAAGAAATTATATTCAAAACATCAAGAATTAAACAAATTGATCCATCTCCTGTAATTGAAGTACCTAAAATTTCTTGAAATCGTGAGAATCTTGTTCTAAAGGGCTTCATAACGATTTCCATTTGTTGAAGAATTTCGTCTACAACAAATAAAGCTGAATTCTCTTCATCTTTTTCGCATAAAATTGCAATTTTCGCAGATGAATTCGCCTTGGTTTGATCTTTATTTTTAATTAAAAACTCTAAGTATTTATTTAGCCATATTATGGGTATTAATTTTGAATTTAATCTATAATATTCCACTCCTTTAATATATTCTATTAAGCCCCGATCAAAAAAATAAATTTGTTTAATATTTTCAATTGGAATTGCAAATAAATCACCACCAACTTTCATTAATTGTGCTTTTAGTATAGCCCTTGTGAATGGAACTACAAGCGTAAATGTTGTACCTATATCTTTTTCTGAATAAATACTTAACGATCCACCTAACTCTTCTATTTTTTTTGCTACTATGGCCAATCCCATTCCCCTCCCAGAGATCAAATTCGCCCCTTCAAGAGTCGAAAAGCCTGATGAAAAAATTATTTCATTTAATTGTTCTGTAGTTAATGCCGAGGCTTCTTCTTGAGAATAGAGTTCTTTTTCTACAGCTTTTTGTCTAACCCTTTCATAATCAATACCACTCCCGTTATCTTCTATTTCAATGTATATTGAACCTGCACTTCTAAATGTTCTGAGGTTTATTACCCCAAATTGATTTTTATTTTTAGCTTTCCTCTCACTAGGTGTTTCAATTCCATGATAAATGGAATTTCGCAAAATATGCATTAGGGGGCTATTTAATTCTTCAAGAACTTTTCGATCAATTTCCACATCCATTCCTTCTAATGTAAGTCTAACCATTTTTCCATTACTTTTAGCTACATCTCTTACAAGTCTTCGGTATTTCCTAAAAGTTGAATCGACTCGGACCAATTTTAATTTAAAAATAATTTCTTGAATCTCAAGAAAAAGTTTATCCATATTATCAAAAAATAGATTAACACCCCTTTCTTGTCTATCTTCTAAAACTTGGTTTATCTGATTTTTTATTATTACAAGTTCTCCGAAATAATTCATTAATTGTTCTATAACATCAATATCTATTTTTACCGAATTTATTTTACTTGTACCATAAGCTAAATCAGCCCCTAATGATGGCAATTCTCCTTGATCTTCCTCTACAAATAGTTGTTCATTAGTTTTATAATCTTCTGTTGAAGACTGTGCAAATTTTTCCTTTTGAGCTAATTTTAGATTAAATTCTAAATTAAATTTAATTAAATCTTCAGCACTTATTTTTGTTATAACTATATTTTCTATCTCTAAGATTTCATCTATAGCGTTCTGTATTTTATCAGAATTTAATTCAGATAAAAAATAAACAGTAAAACTATTTTTAAAGTCCCCCATTTCTAACTTATCTGGTTCAGGGATACTAGCGCAAATTCTACCAATTTCATTTAATGCTCTAAATATTATAAATAATCTTACTTTTTTAAAAACACAAGTAGACTGAATCTGAATAAATATTTTATAGAATTTATTTTTCTGATTCTTTTTAGAATTTTCTAATTCTTCTTTAGAAATGGGTTTAAAGAGCGTAATACCATATTCGGAATCGAGTGCTTCAAAAGAATAATTTAATCTTTCTAACTCTTGTTCATTTAAATCTTTAACTTCCCCTTTTTTTATTTTTTCGATTGTATTTCGGATTACATCAAGACTTTTGAATAAGGAATCTATAATTTTGCCTTTATTTTTTATCTGTTCTTTAAGATTTTTATTTTTTTCAAGAAAAGTCTCAAATTGATGGATAAATTTTGATAAATTTTCAAGACTTACCATAGCCGTCAAACCTTTCAAAGTATGATAAACATAGAAAAGTTCTTGAATTGGTTTGTTGTTTTTTGGATTTTCTTCTAATATTAATAAATTATCTTCAATTTTTTGAATTAGATCTTCTGCTTCGCTATAAAATAGCTTCATATCCTTATCTGAAATCACACTTAACTCATTCTCCTCTATTTTTTATTTTTTTTTTAAAAGAATTCTTTGCAAAACATCAATAACTTGTTCATTTTTAAATGGTTTTTGAATAAAATCTTTAGCCCCTTTTTTTGCAGCTTCAAGAACTAATGCTTCTTGGCCTAAAGCTGAAACAACCACAATTAACGCAGATCTATCAAATCTTATTATTTCTTCAATAGTCTCAATACCCCCCTTTTCTGGCATAACAAGATCCATAGTTACTAAATCTGGTTTTAATTGTTTATATAAAGCAATAGCTTCATTTCCATTTGCAGCTTCTCCAATTACTTCAGTAAAATCTGTTTTGTCTATAATCTTCTTTAACATATTCCTCGTAAAGCGGGCATCGTCCGTTATCAGAATTCTTTTTTTACTGTTACTCATCTAATCACTCTCTTTTTAAATATTATTATTTTCTTTATTTTTACATAATAGATAAAAGTTCTTTTTTTATTGTTGAATGTTCAGCTTCATTAAGAACTTTACTAAGATCAATTAAAATTCTTGGTTTATCTTTTAATTTTATAATTCCTTTAACATATTCAATTCCAACGCTAGTTTGGAAAATTGGGCTTAATTCAACTAGGCTTTTTCTATTGATATTAATTACATTAATAATTCGGTCAACAAGAAAGCCAATAAATGTATCAATAATGTTTAATATTATGATAAAATTTGTTGTTGAGCCTAAACTGTCCTGATCTGCTTCATCATTTGATGAGATTTTCTTAGATTTATGCAAAAAAGTATTATTTAGGTTTAATTTCTTTTTTAAATTAACAATATGAATGATCTCTCCTCTATAGTTATAGATACCTTCAACAAAATCAAAACTTTTTGGTAATCTCCTTATTTGATTCGCTTGAACAATTTCTTTAACTTCAAGAAGGTTGATTGCAAATTGTTCCTTATTTACTTCAAATATAATAATTGATATTTGTTCTGTTATTTCTTCCATTCTTTTTCTACCTCATTTTTTATTATATTACAAAATATTCATCAATTAAATCTTCAAAATTATTGAATCGTGTAACATTACCATCAAATTGCGATACATAATCTGAATATTCTGATAAAAATTCATCAACTATTAGATACATGTATCTTTGAATCAATGGCTTCATTTTTTTTACTAAATATGCAAAAATTACATCATTTTTAACAATCATATAAAAATGTTGATTTCCAAAATTAATTTCTTTTAATATTGCTCCTGATTCTTCGTTAATAATCTCTTTTGAAAATGAAAATAATGCTGAAATAAATCCACTAATTTGAACTTCGCTCTTTGAAATGAAAGTTTTATTTTTATTAATTTTCGTAATGTAAGGGCTTCCTGTTGCTCCAATAATTAATAGTGCTAAGACTCCATCTGCTCGTGGCACTTGTATAATCTCATTACAAAAATGTTTTATTTCTAAAAATGATAAATTTGATTGCCATCTTTCATTAATTTTTTTTGAAATAATATACAATTTTCCGTAACTCGTTGGGTTTTCTTTTTCATCCATGTAAATTATTAGTAATATGTTTCCTTGCTTATTTTCAAAAAAGTGAATGATTACAGTATAATCATCTAAGGGAACAATAGAATTTCCTTTTTTTTTTTCTATGAATTCGTTTTTATATAATTCGAGTAAATTTTGAATAAACGGATTTCCCATTCCTTTTTGGAAAATTATATCTGTTTTTCCTCCTAAATTGGTTTTAGTAAATTCTACTAATCCAAAACCAAATATCTGTAAATGATTTGAATTGTTATTTATTCTATGGGAATATTTCATAATTATCATTTGCATTATGCCTATTATTTTTAATTTATTTTTTTATTATCCATACTTATTTGTTAATTATGAAAAAAAAGTGGGATTTCAACCACAATATAATTTTTTTTAATTTTATTAGCTGACAGCTTCTAATGCTTCTTTGGGTTTCTTCAATATTACTTCCTTTTTTACAGCTTTTGGCGATTCTTCAGGCTTTCTAACCCTTTTCGGAACTATTTTTTCTACTTTTTTAGGTTTTTTGATTGCTCTTGGCCCTTTATCAGCCTTTTCTTCTTCACCTTTATGTATATCCAGTATATCTTTGAGTTCTTCTGCGATAGTGACTAATTTATTTGCTGTTTCGTCAATTTCATCCATAGCCGTTTTTTGATTATCTGAAGCGCCCATTATTTGTTCTAAAGCTACTTCATTTTCTTCTTCGTGGTGTTCAACTCCCTCAACTTCTTTGTTAATATTATCGATTTCTTCGACTACTTTTTTTATTAATGTTTCTATTTCCTCTATTTTTTCGCTTGAGGAAAGAACAGCACTTTTAGACTCTTCAGCGAGTTTTCTAACCTCATCGGCTACAACAGCAAAACCTCTACCGTGTTCACCCGCTCTTCCCGCTTCTATGCTCGCATTAAGGGCAAGTAAGTTTGTTTGTTCAGAAATGCTGGTGATAATTTCCAATACTTTATCAATATCAGTAGTGTGATCTAAAACTTCATGTATGTGTTGATCGGAAAGTCCCACATGGTTTACAATTGCTTTAAGAGCATCAACTTGACCTATCGTTGCTTCTACAAGACCATGAGTTTTCTCTGAGATATCTGTAGCGTGAGCGTCTACTTCGTCTGCACCTGCTGCTAGTTCTTGGCCTATATTAGCTACATTAATAGCAACCTCTTCAGCATGATCAATAACATCTTCCATTTGATGTTCTTTAAGGTCTATTTCTCTAATTGCATGAGTCGCTTTTCTAACGACAGAATAGTTGAGACCGATTCCTAATATCAGCGATACGATTAAACTAACAATTAATAATGAAGTTTTAATTTCTCTAGTACCGTAAATCTCCATAGGAAGGATGCCTATAAGCCCTACCATGAACATCAGCAATAATATTACTCCAATGTTTATAATTATTTGATTTCCTATTTTCATTTATATTACACCTTTTTTGTATATTTTGTATGGAATTTTTTTTATTTGTATCTATTCTTACTGAAATTTTTTTTTATTTATTCTAATTTTTTATATATCAAATCAAAGAATTTATATTTAAATCTATTTTATAACAAAAAAAGGTTCAATTAAAAATTTTATTTGAGATTTATTTAAATAAATAGAATTGAATATTGTAAATATATAATTAAATTAGAAAGTTTTT
>JAUWHC010000248.1 GCA_030606095.1 Promethearchaeota archaeon
TTACTTCCTACTAAAATTAGCAACATCGTAACAAAACCTTGAATTATACCAAGAGTAGGAAAGATAGCATTCAACAAGAACGCTCTTTTTAAATTCACCTTATAGGATTGGTTATTCACTTGAAGAAAGTCATCGTAAACTTTTTTTTCTCGTCTGAATGTTTTCGCTATTTGGATACCAGAAAAACTTTCTTTTGTATAGGCGTTTACTGAAGCTAGGGCACGCTGTCCTAGCAGTGTCATCTTTCTCGCATATTTTCTGAAAGTCAACGCTGCTATAAAAAATAATGGGAGCGATATAAGGAGAACGAGAGTTAAAACCACATTCACAGTAAACATCACAATTATTAGAAAAACTAAGACTACCACAGAGGAAACTACCTCAATTGACAATTCCACAACTTCTCCAAAGTCTCTAGAGTCAGTATTAATTCTTGAAACTATTTTTCCTAAGGGATTTTTATCAAAGAAAGACAAATCGTGATTAACGACTGATTTATGAGCGTCCTTTCTTATATCTAGTACTACGCTTCCAATTACTCGATTAGAATATATTTGTCTAATATAATTTAAAACCCAGCTTGAAATGTTAAAGATGAATATGATCAAGATTAAGAAAAAAATATAGATTAAATTTGGAGTAGTTTCTAAATTACTAATAATTAGAGAAGTTATAATAGGTTGAAAAGCGGTAGTAAGCGATGAGATAGTAAGGAAGAAAATTACAAGAAACATTTCTCGTTTATAAGGCGAGAAATACGATATAATTCGTTTCAGTAAAACCTTGTCTTGATATTTACGATCGTATTCTTCTGCTTCAAGGCCTACCCACAAGCTATTTTCTCACCTCCTTAAGCAATTGATCTTCTTCGATATCGAATTTCTTAACGAAAATTTTACGATATTCTTCAGATGTTTTTAGTAATTCTTCATGGTTCCCTTTAGCTGCGATTTCACCATTTTTTAAAACTATAATTAAATCAGCCCACCTAATTTGTGACAATCGGTGCGTTATTAAAATTGTAGTGCGATTTTTCAAAATATTTTTTATTGCAAACTGAATTTTGTCCTCTGTGTTAGAGTCAATAGCTGAAGTTGAATCGTCTAAAATAAGAATTCGAGGATCGGATAAAAAAGCTCGCGCTATGGCAATTCTTTGTCTTTCACCTCCACTAAGCTGAACTCCTCTTTCTCCTACCTTCGACTGATATTCTTCAGGCAACTCACGGATAAAATCATGAGCCTGTGCTTGTTGAGCTACATTAATAACTTGCTCCAATGAACTTACTCGCCCAAAAGATATATTATCAAAAACGGTTGTAGAGAATAAGAATACATCTTGCTCAATATAAGAAATTTGATCTCGCAAAGTTTGTAAAGCATAATCCTGAATTTCGCTCCCATCAATTAAAATTCGACCTTTAGAAACATCATATAGCCGCGAGATTAATTTAGTTAGCGTAGTTTTTCCAGATCCAGTTGTACCAACTATCGCAACTGTCTGCCCAGGTTTAACTTCAAACGAGATATTTTTTAACACAGGCGTCTTACCGTCAGGGTAGATAAAATCCACATTCTCAAATATTATGTTGCCTTTGAAAACTTTCTTTTTACCTTCTTTATTCTCGTCAATCTCAGTTTTTTTATTCATTAACTCGAGCAGTCTATCTGCACTTGATCCTGCTAATCGAAAGATAGCAAAAACAAACATAGAGATATTGGTAGGAAAACGGAGCAATCCCAAAATTCCTAAGAAAGCAATAATTTGCCCGATATTCATTAATCCTAAATTAAATAGCACAATACTATGAGTAAAACCTGCTGTTATAACTAATGCTAAAACTAAAATCGGGAGATACTTTGCTTGTAGCTTACCTCGCTCAATAAACGCCTTTTTATAATTATCTATATGTGTAAAATACTTTTTCATCTCTTTTTCTTCTTGAACTGTAGCTTTAACTACTTCGATGCCCGATAAAGTCTCGCTTAAAGAAGCAGTCATTAAACCAAAATTTCCCCTTAAACGGGCCGTTACTGGTCCAATTTTACGTGAATAAGACCTCAATAAGATAAGAAACGAAATAGAAAAGAATACAGGCTCAACTATTAACTGAAGAGGGTAATACATAACAATATAAATAATAGGGATAAATAGAAATGTAAATGATTCTATAATTAACGATAAAGCCGGGCTGATTAAGAAATTCAACATCCTAACATCATCAGTAACCCTTGCCATTAACTCTCCTATTCTTTGTCTGTCGTGAAACGATTGACTTTTTCCTAATAGATTTGTGAAGAACTCTCTTCGCGCGTCTCTTTCTAACCTCTGCGCTAAAGTCTCTATTAACATTCGACTCACGATTCTCATTGCGGGACCGCTTATCCCTAATAGAAATAAAGTTAAAATATATTTTCCTAATAAAGCCGTCATTCCACTCAACAGTGCTGATATTATTTCGCCTATTATAATATATGTAATAGAGGATATATTAGCAGAAAGGATAATTATAAAAACCACAACAACCACAAACAACTTGTTCGAGCCGTGAAATACATGAGCTAAAATCCATCTAGTTGACCCTTTTTTCCGTGATTTTACATATGGATCCTTACCCGAAGAAAACTCCACCACGGGCTCAACTATTGATTCTTTCTTATTAAAAACCATAAAATTTCAGAAATTATTATTATATAAAAGCTAAAATCGATGTTTTAGCTTTAAATATCAAAATTAAGCATTCATTAATAGATTTTTTTCACATAAATCATAAGTATAAAAAACTAAAAATTTCATCCAATCCAAGAAAAAACGAAAAAAGAATTTAAACCTATTACTTGTTTGAATTAATCCACTCGTAGGATATATAAATATTTCAAAAAATAAATCAAAATAAAATTATCTCAGATGTAAATTATTTAATTTCAATGTGTTCACCTGTAACCATATAATAAACTTTTTCAGCAATTTTACAAGTATTATCGCCACATCTTTCAAGATATCGAGCGATCATAGCAAAAAATAAGCAAGGAGTAATCACTTTAGGATCTTCCATCATGTAAGTTATACTTTCTCTAAATATGCTCCACCTCATCTCATCAACCTCATTATCCCTTTCTCCGAAATTTTCGATGTAATTTATATCAGATTCTTCAAATGCTTTAAATGAGTCTTTAGCCATAGTTTCTACATGTTCCCACATATTTTTTAAATTAATGAATGATGCAGGATATGGTTTTGTAGATAATTCTTCTACAACGACAGCAATATCTTTTCCATATCGTCCCAATCTTGTCAAATAAGTAATTATTTTTAAAATAGTAGCTAACAACCTTAAATCCATGGCCATTGGTTGATATAACGCTATAAGTCTTAGTGCTTTTGCTTCAATTTCAGAATCGTATTTTTTTAATAGAGTTTTTTTTTCTATTGTTTGTTTTGCTAATTTAATATCTTGAGAAGTTAACGCACTCATAGAGTCATCAAGCATCTTTAAGGCCAAGTTACCCATTTTAACAACTTCATTTTTTAATTCAACAAGTTCTTTATGAAACATTTTTGCCATTTCGGTTACACCTATCCAAATCTTCCTGTTATATAATTTTCAGTTAATTTTTTGTGTGGATTTTCAAAAATTTGTGTTGTATCTCCAAATTCAATTAATTCTCCGAGATACATAAAACCTGTAAAATCTGAAATTCGAGCAGCTTGTTGCATATTATGTGTAACAATTATAACCGTCCATTCTTTTTTTAATTCAAGAATTAAATTTTCGATTTTTTGAGTAGCGATTGGATCAAGAGAGGCAGTAGGTTCGTCCATTAATAATACCTCGGGCTCGACTGCTAAAGCTCTTGCAATACACAAACGTTGCTGTTGTCCACCAGACAATCCCATAGCAGAATCATCTAATCGTTCTTTCACCTCATCCCATAAAACAGCTCTTTTAAGGCATTTATTAGTAATTTTATTTAGTATATCGCTATTATCAATTTTATGTATTTTTGGACCGTAAGTGATATTATCGTAAATAGACATAGGAAATGGATTTGGTTTTTGAAAAATCATTCCAATTTTTTTTCTATTTAGCCTAATATCTGCAGAATTAGCATATATATTCTTTCCATTGAATAAAATTTCTCCCTCAACCCTACAACCTTCAATTACATCGTTCATTCGATTAAAGCTTCTTAACAATGTACTCTTACCACATCCAGAAGGGCCAATAATAGCAGTCACTTTATTCTTTTTAAATTTCATATTAATATTCTTTAAAGCTTGATTAGTTTCATACCAAAGATTTAAATCCTTAACCTCTATTACAAATAATTCTTCACTTTTTATATCTGAATTATGGTTATTTTTGATTTCTTGCTGATTTCTATTTTTAATTTTCAATACCAATTATTATCACCATTGTTTTCTTTTTTCATATTTAGATCTGACGATAAATGCAAGTCCATATAATAATAATACTAATATCAATAAAGTTAGAGCTGTACCCGCAGCTTTATCTACAGCACCTAAAACTTCTGTATTTAATCTATATAAATGATATGTAAGAGCCATAACAGGCTCAAAAAGTGAGAGTGTAATCCACCTTGCTGAGGATCTCACTGCTGTAAACATTATTGGAGCTGTTTCTCCAGCACTACGCCCCATACTTAAAACTGATCCTGTAACAATTCCCGGAACTGCCGCAGGTAATACAATTTTGCTAATACTCTTCCATTTACTCGAACCCAAAGCTAAACTACCTTCTCGAAATGATTGAGGTATTGCTTTAATAGCTTCTTCAGTAGTTCTTATTATTGTTGGAAGAATCATTAATCCTAAGGTTAAGATTCCT
>JAUWHC010000006.1 GCA_030606095.1 Promethearchaeota archaeon
ATTATCATTCTCTTTTGGAATGAAATCTTTTAAAATGTTCATTAGATAATTAATATTAACAAAAAATAAAAAAATTCTAAGGCAAAAAAGTGAAATACCTATGAAAATTTCGAGAGATGCAAGAAATAGATATATATTTGACGAATTCAAATTTTCTGAAAATGGAAGTATTGAATTTGATGGTGATATACATTTAGTTAGATTATTTGTGCA
This sequence comes from Promethearchaeota archaeon, assembly GCA_030606095.1. Taxonomy (GTDB): domain Archaea; phylum Asgardarchaeota; class Lokiarchaeia; order Sigyniarchaeales; family SOKP01; genus SOKP01. Next base: position 214 of record JAUWHC010000006.1, read on the forward strand.
GAAATTGAATCAAAAGAAGGACTTAATGAATTATCCAGAAATGGCAATCCGAATAGGAGAATTTAATGGGATGGCGTTAATATATGAGATTAAAAAATATTTGCTTGATTTATACAAAAAAGAAACAAAGGATCCATCTTTAAACCGTGAACTTTTTGATTACTTGAAAAAAAGAATTGGGGCTCCTAAACTTAATAGAGCAATTTACTCATTGATCGAAGAATTTCCTCCCGAAAGTATCTATCATCAAGAGAAAGTTGATATCGATCAATTCTTGAAAGAAAAAAACGATGGTGTTGAAAATGAAATCCAATTTGTTGAGGAATTTTTAAATCTATGGCTTGGAAATACAAATCCTTCTTTCTCGCCATACATTGAACTATTTGATGATGGATTGCTAGAAAAGAGGACTGTATACAGGGAAATAATTAATGAAACAAAGGAATTTTTCAATGGTAAATCTAAATTTGGTCCAAATAATCAAAATTTAATTGAAATGTTGAATGAGCCTACACTCAAATATCCACATTCAATTCGCGAACAATTAGAATATATACATGAAAATTGGGGCGAAAAATTAGGGAAATATTTGTTTAGAATTTTGGTCGCCATCGATATTATACGAGAAGAAGAGATGTTAAGAGGATTAGGACCTGGTAAGTCAAAAGCTTATGAATACGACATAATGGAACTTGAAAATTACACTCGCGATAAAGAATGGATGCCTAAAGTTGTGATGATTGCTAAGAACGTTTATGTTTGGATGGACCAACTTTCTAAAAAGTATCAAAGATCTATAACAAAGCTATACGAAATACCAAATGAAGAATTAGATCAATTAAAGGAATGGGGGTTTACAGGACTTTGGCTTATTGGACTATGGGAAAGAAGTCAAGCATCTAAAACAATAAAGCGTTGGTGCGGCAATCCAGAAGCGGAAGCTAGCGCTTATTCAACGTACGATTATGCGATCGCGCACGACTTAGGTGGTTACGAATCCTATAAAAATTTAAGAGATAGAGCAATGACGAGGGGAATTCGTCTTGCTTGTGATATGGTTCCAAACCATACGGGCATCGTTTCAAAATGGATAATAGAACATCCTGATTGGTATGTTTCTTTACACTATCCTCCATTTCCTTCTTATAGTTATTCAGGAGAAAATTTATCAGGCGATCCTAATAAAGGGATATTTTTAGAAGACAAATATTTTTCTAGAACTGATGCTGCGGTGACGTTTAAACATGTAGACTTTAGAACGGGAGAAGATAAATATATTTACCACGGAAATGACGGAACGAGTTTTCCGTGGAATGATACCGCTCAATTAAACTTTTTGAAGCCTGAAGTGAGAGAGGCGGTTATACAAACCATACTTCATGTTTCCAGAATGTTTCCAATTATTCGTTTTGATGCTGCTATGACACTTACGAGAAAGCATTATCAACGTTTGTGGTTTCCAGAACCGGGGACTGGAGGAGCTATTCCTTCAAGAGCTGAACAAGGTATATCAAAAGAAGATTTCTATAAAGCAATGCCGAAGGAGTTTTGGCGCGAAGTTGTAGATAGGATCAATAAAGAAAATCCAGACACTTTACTATTAGCAGAAGCATTCTGGCTACTTGAAGGATTCTTTGTGAGAACTCTAGGAATGCATCGTGTATATAATTCTGCCTTTATGAATATGCTTCGCGACGAAGATAACGCTATGTACCGATTAGTGTTAAAAAACACTTTAGAATTTGATCCTGAAATTCTCAAACGATTTGTTAATTTCATGAATAATCCAGACGAAGAAACTGCTATCAAACAATTTGGAGATGGAGGTAAATATTTCGGCGTTTGCTTAATGCTCATAACTATGCCCGGCTTACCCATGTTTGGACACGGTCAAATAGAAGGATTTCATGAAAAATACGGCATGGAATATAGACGTGCTTATTGGGATGAAACGGTTAATTCGGGCTTACTTCAACGGCACGAAGATATAATTTTTCCTATAATGAAGAAACGCTACTTATTTGCTAATGTGAATGATTTTTTATTATATGATTTTTGGAGTGGTAATGCGGTTAATGAAGATGTATTTGCTTACTCAAACAGAGTTAATAACGAACGAGCTTTGATTATTTATCACAATAAGTTCGCTGAAACAAAAGGTTTTGTTAAAAATTCAGTTGGATTTGCTGATAAGCTAGCAGAAGATAAAGTTGTAATTCAAAAAACTTTAATAGACGGTTTAGCCTTACCTAAAGAGGAATATTGCATCTTTAAAGATTATCTAACTGGGTTAGAATATATTAGACGAAATAGAGACCTACACGAACAAGGGTTGTATTTAGAGCTTCAAGCATATCAAATGTTTTTATTTATGGATTTCCAAATTGTCCAAGATAATGAATTTTTTCACTATGCTCAATTATATGATTTATTAGGGGGAAAAGGAGTTTATAATATTAATGAAACTCTGCACGAGATAATCTATCAACCATTACACGAGAAATTTAGAGAAATAGTTAATACCCCTAATTATAAAAATTTATTTAACCCTAAAAAATCAGAACAGGTAGTAGAAGCTATTAGCGATAAATTAAATTCATTTTTAAAAGAAGTTAAAAACTATTCTTCGAGTAAAAAAGACGTTACAGGAGTTAAAAAAGAAATAATTGAAAAATTAAAAGTAATATCGAGATTGGAACAAAGTTTAAAACATATAAAAATTAATCAGGAATTAACATATATTTATAAGAAAATTCTTCCAAATTCTGAATTTAAATGGGGGATACTCTTATCTTGGCTATTTGTTCATCAATTAGGACGGGTAGTTTCAGATAAGAACTATGAACTGCAAAGTCGTAGTTGGTTTGACGAATGGAGGCTCTCTAAATATATTAAAAACATCCTAGAAGAGTTATCCATAAAAGAGGAAGAGAAAACGCAAGATGGAATTTCTATTATTAAACTGATGGTAACTTTACAAAACTGGGCTGCTTCAAATAAATATACCGAGAAAAACTTATATTCCATCTTTCAATCCTTTTTCAGCGAGCCTGAAGTACAACAATATCTAAATGTTAATAGATATCACAATCTTTTATGGTTTAGCGAAGAAATGTTTGACACATTCGTTAGATGGATGTTTTTAATTGCTGTAATAGATAGGCTAGCCCAATCTAAAGAAAGTGCGGTAAATGAAATAGAAGCGTTATTAGAAGACTATCAAAAACTCATAAAAATCGCGAAAACCTCGAAATATCAAGTTAATAAGTTTCTAGAAAGTCTGCAAAGTTAATCATAGGCGTCTTTACTATAAACATAATCTAAAAAGGAGTAAATAGATAAAAACCTTCAGTAAACCACACTCCAAGGAAAAAATTGATGCTTACATCTATAATTACCATTATTACTCTTTCACTTATCACTACAATAATAGTTACTACTAAAGAACCCCAATATTCTTTCTCATAAAAAAAATGCACGATAAATATTCCAATTATTACATTTATTATGAAAATTAAAAAACCGATTATTAGATAAATTGAAGTTATCTCATCTATAGTCAAATTTAATCCAATAAATAAAGGAGGTGCGATGAAAATAATTAACAAGCTTATAACAACTAATAAGATTATCCATGCTAAGTTAACTAGAAACCCCCTTCTAAAAGAGTTTTTCCATTTTAGCAATTTGTATTAAGAATAGACTACTATTTTTTATAACGTTAAAATAATTCTATTTTGAGCTTTTAACATATCCTCCATAATTAGTTCCATAGCGTCTTTAATATCTGGCGCACTATCTGGAATACTTCTCTTAGCATTGATACTTGCCATTAATACTTCGTTTAATCCTCGTAGAATCATATCTGGGGAATACCAGGGTCTTTTAGAAGCCCACCATTGCTGACAGCTGTGAATCCCTCGATCTAATAGATTTCTCGCATTATCAAAAATTGATTTTTTTTCATTATCCATGCTATCTCGATATTTACTCGATAAATGGATTAAAGTCAGAGCATACATAAAAAACCTATGCTGTTCAATGTGAATTTCATTATTAGGATCAAACCAAAGAGGAAAAGGAACATCATGAGCTAAATCGTAAGGCATAGTTGACCAAGAAGATGCTCGCGGATTCTGAATATTGGTTTTAGGGAACTTATCTATGATTTCTGAAATATTACATAACTTAACATCATTGCGATGAGGGAGAGCATCAAAAAGGGGTATTAAAAAATTATTTATAGCATGTTTTACGTGATGACCGAATGTCTCACCGTCCATAGCGAGAATAACATAATAATCCTCTGAGGTGTGTTTGTAATATAATCGATCTATAAACGCATCAATAGTATTAATTTTATCAAATGCACAATCAATAGAGATATAATCATCTCTAAATAGTAAATTTAAACCGTTAGGATGTTGTGATATAAAAGTTGTAGGAAATTCGGGTAAAATATTTGCTATACCGCTCATAATAATCCAATCATAACCCATTTCTTCTACAACCGAAAATACTTCTTCAGAAACAGCCATTTCAGGAGGAAAAAAACCTCTCGGTTTAAATAATTCACCAAAAAAATTTTGATTAGTTTCGTAATTTAATTCAATCTGTCGTCTAATTTCTGGCGTTGGAATAAGAGGTAATAGAGGATGGAATTTTCCAGAACCTGTAAATTCTACTTGACCTTTAGATGCAAGTGTTGTTAACCCTTCTATGATGTCCATATATCCAAAATCATTCAGTTGTTCAGTCAAGGTACCATTAATATTTAAAGTTATTTTCGCAGAGGGATGATTTCTTAAAGCTTCAATTATTGGTCTATAAGATTCATTTGCAATTTGTTTGATTACAAAGGGTAATTGCACTGGTGGTTGATAGATATGAAATAGGAAACAAAAATATACTACCATGATACTAAATATTTATCTCCCTTTTTTTATTATTTTTATCTAAAAATAGTGAAAAATTATTTTAATAATTAAATAATAATTAATGATTCTCTCTTATTTTTCAATAATTTTTTGTCCAGGTGCTGTTTTCTGTTCAAATTTAAAGAAATAGATATTAATAATCCATTTGCAATAAATATGGAGAAAAACATATTTTTATTTTTTCTGTTTAATTAGTAGATCAGCTAAGCGATCTGGCAAAAAAAAACCAAAAAAATATTCTATGGCACTCGATATTAATAAAATTCGAATTAAAGCCAATGTTAAAGGTGTTAAAGGCATTATAGATTCGTAGAGTGCTGAGATAGTAAAAGATATAAATGCAACCAATAATAATTTACCTTTCAATTGAATTTTTGGATCATTTGATTCGAGTGATTTTCTTGCAAAGAGTATTCCAGTTATTAAAAATGAAAAGATAGCAAATATTTGAAAAACAATTGACAAAGGACCTCCTCTTGCAGAGAAAAATTGCACAGAACCAATAAGTTCTGTGTTTGTGAATAGAAAAATAATAAGAAAGACTTCATATACAATACAAATTACTAAATATACGATAAAAATTCTTTTTTTAAAATCAGTATAAACAAGGCTGAAAAAGGAATATATCCAACATAAAATAGCTAAGGGAACAAATGCATTTAAAAGAAATAAATACAAAACTTCATCAAGTGAATAGTCGAATAATATTATAGTTAAAAACGATATAGATCTAGACCACCATGAGGAAGAAAGAAAGATCCAGGAAAGCCCTACAGTTAAAAGAATTCTATTCTTTAATGAAAAGTATTTTGATATTAACATAAACCCAATTATTAGAGATATTATTACAAATGCTAAACTAAAACTCCCAGAGACAATTTCTAACTCATTTAAATCTTCAATTCCCATAATTTCTCTCACTTAATTAAATCAATAATTCTTATATTTTTTCAAATATCCCTTGTTATTATTAAATAAATTCTTTTCTCTAATTTAAAAGTTTAGTTCAAAAAAGAATTATTTAGTGATTAAAATTTAATCTTTTTATATCTAAGTAGTTAATAATCCAGAATTTATTATTGCCTTGAATTATTCAACCTTTATGCAATTATTATTCGAAATATCTGATTAATAATTTTTATCACTGTGTACTACGTGAAAGCACTTTCAAAAAGGAGCTAGAATATATTTACGATTAATATCATCATAGAAAATAGACATACTTTTAATTATATATTAGTACCAACATCAAGAGTTTTATCTCGGATTTGAATATCATCACTAATTTTGCTATTTGGGGCAACTATTGCATTATGTAGAACAACATTATCACCAATTTCACAATTATTACAAACGATCGAACCATCAACATGACAACCAGCTCCAATCTTTACGTTGTCCCAGATAACGCTTTTCTCGATTATCGTATCCTCTCCGATTTGAACATGGGCTCCAATTGAACATAACGGTTTTATTTTTACACGATTATGTAATTCTACAAGTTCCCCAAAACAAGATGGTTTTTCGATAGATACATTTTGTCCCGAATTAATAACGCCCATCACATAAATTCCATCGTATTCCTCACCATTTGGGGTGATCGGCCACGAATATTTACGCAATAAGTCCCAATTTGCCCAAAGATAAGTTTCAGCGTTTCCACAGTCAAGCCAATAATAATTTTTAACAAATCCATATAAATCGTAATTATTATCGAGGAGATAAGGGAAAACTTCCCCCCCAAAATCCATTAAGCCCGTTTCTTGTAAGATACTACCAATCTCTTTATTAAAACAATAAATTCCTGTGTTTATTATGTTTGTATGCAAAAATAAATCGGTTCTTTGAGCCATACTACTTAAATACAGTTCCATAGGAGCAGGTTTTTCTAAAAAGAGATAAATCTTTCTATTTTGATCGAGAAGCACAACTCCATATTGGCTAGTATGACTTTCACTGGTTTTCATGGAAATCGTAGCAGTTCCCATTTTTTCTGAGTGGAAATCCATAAACTCCCTCATTGGGAGATTTGTTACGATATCTGCCATGCTAACAACAATTTTTTCGGAATCAATGTTATTACTTAATAATCGGTAAGCGTCGGCCGTACCTTTACTCTCTTGAATTACGCATTCAAGTTCAACATCTCCTAACTTATCGGGAGTCCATGTTTTTTCTATATATTCTTTTAATTCTTGACCCATATAAGCTAAAGCAAGAATTATGTGCTTAATATCCGCAAATATTAAGTGAGCAATAGAATAATCCACCATAGCTTTATTAGTTACTTTTACAAGCGGTTTTGGAACGAGTGATGTTAAAGGCATCAACCTCGACCCCTTTCCTCCCGCTAATATTATGGCAGACCATTCTCGCATGTTGAATCTCTCACAAAACTACTTATTCATTATATGTTACTTAATAGATATAAATCTAATTTTAATTGAAATTTAAATATTGAGATTATTTACAAAAATGAATATTTGAGTTATACTAAAACCAAAGACAGGAAGATGAAATGTAGATTATACTTCTTGGTTTAGATATTTTTCTAACGATTCCCTAACTTCTGCTGCCGCTATATGTGGCAATTTTCTTGCTACTCTCATATCATCTGCCATTTCTGCCCCACCAATAATTTCGTGTGGAATTATATCAACAAACATATGAAAATCCGCATCATAACCAAACGGACAACAATTAAATAAAATATTTCTGTTCTTATCAATCGAAGTATCATCCAAAGCTTGGAAGAGCATCTTAATCGCATTTGCAAAATCGTTGATTTGGTTTATTTTTAATTGAGTAAAGCGTCTAATATGCTCGTGTGGATACGCGCGAACGTGATAGTTTCTTACAGGACTTCCCGTTGCATAAAATGTCCAAAATTTAGTCTTTAAAATTATCCGATCACTATCCCCATGAGTGGTTTGACATAAATGACAATTATCCCCCATTTCCTTAAATGCTTCGAGGTATCCTTCTAATCGACTTCCATGACCGTCCATGTTTAAATCGATATATGTCTGACTGTGAATACGAGGTTGAGAACCACCAACTTTAGTTCCTATGTTAAAGAACGGTGAAACGGTAATATCATAATAATCTTTCTCAATAGCTTCTTGGACACAATAAAGAATTGCCGCTTTCATAGATAAAAAAATACCAGCTAAAACATCTTCTGGAACTAAATTAAAACACAAAGCAGGATAAAAATACCTTGAGATTGTAACTAAATTAATGCCCCGTGAGAGCTTTAAATGAGAAGGCATATTGTCCTTAATCCCTTTTTCAATATCAGAATCCACTATTCGAGCCATAGAGGGGTATCTATTTATTAATGTTAGTGCTTTACAGGAATCAGGAATTCTTTCTATTTGATGCGGTGTTTCTAAAAAGGGATTGTCTCTCCTTTTTTCGTCTTCAGTAATAATTATTGTAAAGCCATCACCAATCTGTTTGCCCTTATCATCGTAAATTGGTTTTCCCTCTGTTATCGATGTAAAAACATCCACATAATCGGATTTTATTTTCCTTGAACAATCATAAAATTGGTTTTTCTCGTCTTCAGTTTTAAAACCTTTAGGTCTCTTTCCACGAATAGGACTTAAATAAGCGTAGTGACCGTAGTATCTTACTCGTTCTTTTCTAAAACCAAAATCCTTAGTTTGAATGACAACTGTAGATAGAGGATCCCATCTCTTAATGGGTACATCGTAGGAGGTTTTACCCTTAAAATTCTCCTTGTTTATGATTCCCCATTCCATAAAATCGGGAAATATTCTTTTGTTTGAAATTATATCCACACCCATAGTTTCTTGATCATATTTTAACTAGATTATACTATTATTAGATATTTAACTTATAACTTCATAGTAATTTATCGCTTCATTCGGGTATTAAATCGTCAAAATTAATTAGTTAAAAACATATTGATATAAATTACAATAATGTTGATTAAAGTTAAAATTTGTTCAATCTAACAATATTCAATTTTTACACAAAAATGTAATGAATCTAGTATATTTTAACTCATTTTCAAACCAGTAAATTAAAAAAAAAAAAAAAAGTAAAGAACTCCATTCCATCAATGGTTAAATAAAATACTTCACGATACCAATTATTAAATGTTGTTAGTGTTCTAACCTCTTTATAATTTTGTAAGTTTTAAATTCGCGTACTGGTTCAGATTTCTCATTTATTCTTTCTATTGGTACGCGTACAAAATTTTCATCGTCGAAATCATCAATTTCAGGCTCATTATATTTAGCCATATTGTTAGCTAATTTAAGTTCTTTTAAAAGGAAATCTCGGACGGCACACCTAATCAACTCTGAGCGGCTCGGGTACAATCCATTTTCCCCTATTAATTTATTTATAGCATCTATATAACTTTCTGGTACATTAACGGTAACAATCTTCATGCAATCGCCTTAACCTTTATTTTTTTAGATCTTTCTTTATATAATTATTTATTTTTTCTTGATATATAAACATTGTTTTTTAGTGGGTTAATATATTTTCATAAATATATTTTTTACCAGATTATAGATTAAGGAGAAATCTGTTATCAATCCCCCATTTTAGGCGTAAAGGTAAAAGAAAATTGATAATTCTCAATTTTAATACTTTTTATGAAAATATTTTTGAAAATTCTTTAAACTATCTAAAAAATTTTTATAAAAATTAAAATAAGTTCTTTAAACTATCTTAAAAATTTTTATAAAAATTAAAATAATTATATATCTTTTTTTTCATAAGAATTTTTGGAAATCATTAAACAATGCTAATGTACGCGCAAAATCCTAAAAAGTTAATTGAAATGTATGTATTTAATATAAAATATATAGAATTTAAAAGTTTGTTTTATAAAACGTTGAATCTCAACCAAAAATTTGTTTTTAATTAAAAATTTACAGTGCTTTTCTATTTTTGAAAATTTTTAAAGCTAATTTTTTTAATACAATACAAAATTAAATATTCATCTTCGAACCTAACAACAAAAATCAAAACCTTACGGCCTTTAGCCATCGGATTAGATTTTCAATCACTTCATTCAGCTATAACAGGTCGCTGAAAGGGGAGTATTTTCTATGTGGAGAAAGAATAATATTATCAAGAGTATGAAAAGGATACTTAATAGGGAATCATAATTATTTTAAATAAATTTTTATATTCATTCCGTTGATATATTTATAAAAGAATTTAATCAAAATAGGTATGTTTAGAAATTGTCTGAAACAAAATTGTTTGAAATCTTTGTAAATAGCCTTAACTTCGATGTGAGCGAATATTTAGTCGAAGAACTCACAGAACTTCAAAAAAAAATCGTTGACGATGCAACTTTCATTCTTAAAGAAAACATCGTAGGAGATGTTGGAATGTGTAAATCATTTGGAGGCTCTGTTAAAAAAAATGAGGAAAAATTCAAGGAATTAATGAAACAAGCTGAGCTAGAACTAGAGAAAGATAAGTACAAAGATATTAAAAAGAATTTAAAGGATTATCTTAAAAAACTATCAGAATTAATTATTAAAACCTGTGTTACAATTATTCCAGTGAAAGAATTGCCATGGGGCGATGTAGTTTTTCGAACTATTCCACGGATTACATTCGACGATAAAGTCCACCTCTTAGATAACGCAATTGCCTATTATGGTGAAATTAATTGTTTCATTGGTAGAACAACTATCTTTGGAAAAATGAAAGATCCTTCTAGTGAACCACTCTTTGCCCCTTTTATGGGAAATCTTGATTTAGGAGGATATAAGTTAGAAGAATCTCAAGATAAGCCTAAGTCTCAAGTGTTTTCTTATGTAAACGCTATAATTAATTCGTTAGATTCAGCAATAACTAAAAGCCAATTAGTTAAGTATCACGAAGGATACCAAAGACATGGCGATCCAATCTGCGATTTCTTAATGAAAGATGATGATTTGCTTAATTCCATGGATAAAATTACTACTGCTTTAGAATCAGAAAGAAGTAAGTCAGATATCGCAGTATGCAGCATTGCTATTCCTCTACCCTCCGATAAAAGAAGTTTAATTATTACTACTGAAGAAGGTCGGGGAGATAATTGCTTTGGTAATTGTTTCGAAGCTTTGTTAAAATTTTCTGCTGCATGTTGTCAAGTGCCCTCACCAAGCCAAGAAGCTCCACGTCAAGCAGGCTCTACCCCTGGACAAACAGGAGGCCCGATTAGAACTCCTGGGGGACAAGAATTAAAAGTTTGGAGCGCAGAAGACCTCGCTAGTGAAGCTCAAAAAAGGTTAGCGGCACAACCAAATATTCCTTCCTGGTCAGAAGAAGAATTAACTAAATTTACTGAAAGTCGTGGATCCGGAATCCCTGAAGACATGGAGGTTTGGAAAGAAGATGAGTTGCTGGAGTTAGCTGAAAAAAGGCGAAGCGGAGGATTGAATATACCTGAATGGCAACCCGACCAAGACATGATAGAATGTTCTAAATGTGGATATAGTTTGAGACCTGGTTGGACCAAATGCCCTGTCTGCGATACTCCTGTCGGAGAAAAACCTTCTGAAGAGGTTAAAAAGGAACCATCGGAACCAGAGGAACCATCTGGTGAAAATCAAAGCGAAGATAAAAGCAAAGAACCAGAGAGTAAGGAAGATGATCCTGATCTATAAAAAACTTTTTTAAATTTTATAAATTAGTATTAAATACTTCTTTCTGTCTATTTATTAAGGGCTCAAAAGGAAAAAGTTTATAAGAAAGGATATCCAATTAATTCCAAACTTTTTTTAAGCATTTTTTATTAACAAGATTAAGGAATTAAATGATTAGGAAGATTTTTTGCTATCTAAAATATTTTTGTTAAAACGTAAAAATTCCCATGATCTAAACCGTTTCGATATTTATAGCTATCCAGAAGATATTGTGGGGAAAGGTAACAAAGATATCGTTTCAAAAATCATCTATGGTCACGATCACGGCTCTTTAATAGAACCTTGTGGTGAAAGCATTAATAAATTAGATAGATTTAATGTTATAAACAACAGTTCTAATCCGTTTGAAATTAGTAGCCCTATTCCGCAAATTATTGGCGATCAGAACATATATACTATTTGTATTAACTCAGAAATGCTAATTGGGTTAGTATTTGAAAAAGAAGATAACCCTTTTGATTACAAAGAAATTTTTGAAGATTTGTTGAATGAGTTATTAAATACGGAGAAAAGTTGCTCTTTCGATGATGAGATGGAAATTGAGAATTTTTTGATAACATTATTCATCGATATAAAAAGATACGGAGATGAAATTCTTGAAAAAGTTTCAGAAACTTCCTTCCGACCGGCAGGATTATTTACAAAAGTATTCCTATTTGGAATTGACGAAGTCGGAAAAAGTTCCTTAACAAGGAGATTAAAAACTGGTCAATTTAACGATAATTTTTTTACTCCAAGTAAAAGATTTAACATTGAATATATCCAGAGAGAAGATGGTCTCCTTTCTATATGGGATATGCCTGGACAAGCTTTATTCAGAAAAAAGTGGTTAATTGGCTTACAAGAATCAAATGTCATCGTTTACATGATAGATATAGCAAATCAATTACGATTTGAGGAGTCTAAAAAAGAATTTTGGGACATTATAACGCGAAATGGTATAAAAGACACCCCACTCTTGATTTTAGGAAATAAAGTTGATTTAATTAATAACTTTAATCACGACAAGAAAGAACCGCTTGAGAGGACAGAGAAAGAAATTACTGAATTTTTTGAGTTTGATAAATTAGCTAATAGAAAGTGGGAATTTTTATTTTCTTCTGTTAAAACTAGTTATAATCTTGAAAAATTAATAAATTCAATTTTCGCCTTAATTAATCTTAATAATAATTGATATCATCAATAAATTTATAACTTAAACCAAATAAATTTCTATTATAATAAATATTTAGGATATTGTATTTTTAGATCAAAAATTATTGAATATAGCGAGCAAGTAAAATTATGTTCAAACGACTAAAAAAAGAGCTCCAAATTAATATAGAACAAAAAGAGGGACAGTTATTTTTAGGAGAAAAAAAGAAAGACATGCGCCTAGTAATGCTGCGTCCAAATGAAATCATGGAATTCTGTGAATTCGCCGGAACAAATGCGGACGACATCCTAATTTGGACCGGAAAGACTTTAGGTAAATTATTTATGGAAAAGTTCTTCTATCATAAAGATTGGACTAGTGAATTAATGGCTACTAAGAAAGAAGTAGTTTTTGGCACTCTTGAAGCATTGATGCTCATGGGATATGGAGGTTTAGCTTGTGTGTTTAAAAAAGATCATATTATTATAAACGCGTATGAATCTTTAGCCGTTCAAGAAAAAGAAAATATTATGGCGAAAAATTTGTGTCTACTTTATCTCGGAATATTCAACGGCATTTTTGAAGAGTTAGGTATCGATGTCGATGGGAAAGAAGTAGAATGTGTTCTAATTGGGAGCGAAAAATGTTCTTTTAAATTCGATTTACTCACAGAAGAAATAGAGGACCGATTAATAGATGAAGATCTTTCTGATGCGACAGTATCAGACTTTTTAGCCTCTTTGTAATAAAATAACTTTTTAAACTCAATTAATTTCCTTATTTGAAACAAATTAACTCAGTAAATGGAATTTCACACTAATTTTTTGAAATTAATTAACCAATTTCTATTTTACAATCTTCTAAATATCTTTAAATTCACTAAATTATTCTCTCAATAGAAAATATAAATTTTAAAATAAAATCAAATATAATTCTATTTATCATTAGAATAAGTAATTATTATTCAAAAAAAAAAATTCAAAAATAAGTGAAAAATATGAGTAGAAAAGGCGCAAAATTAAAGATTGATAGCTACTCAGGTCCACTCGGGCAAATTAAAGGATTTGAATTGACTGCTGGCAGAGTATCTTACGGCGATGAGACAGAATGGGAACCCGAAGGCCCTCAAATGAAACCCCACATTCCCACGCTTAGAAACTGGTTCTTTAAACTCATGGAAAGGTATAAGCCTTTTTATATGCCGATTTGCGATATGTGTTGTTTATGCACATTCGGCAAGTGTAATCTCTCCAAGGGCAGAACTGGTGCGTGCGGAATCAACATGGAAGGAGCATGTGCAAAGATTGTAGAAGTTGCGTGCTGCATAGGCGCTAGTTGTCATTCTGCACACGGAGACCATCTACTTCATTGGCTAAAAGAAAAGTTTGGTAATGTTCCTATAGATTTCGGGAACAATATCGCAATTGAAATGCCTATGACCCGATTAATCGTCGGAATGAAGCCAGAAACTTTAGAAGACTTAGAAGAGGCTATGAGATGGGTTCAATTTAATATTACACATCTTCTAGCAGCGGCGCACACAGGCCAAGAAGCTTCTTACTTAGACTACGAGGCAAAATCTTTTCTAGCTGGTCTTTGCGATAATGTAGGAATGGAAATAAGCGATGCCGTTCAAATTGCTGCATACGGATTTCCCTGCGGAGAATCTGATGTTCCAATCGTTGAATTAGGCATGGGTACAATGGATGTTGAGAATAAGGCAACTATTTTGTTGATTGGGCACAATGTAGCTCCAGGGGTTGAATTAGTCGATTATATAAGAGAAAAAGGTTTAGACGATAAATTGGAAGTAGGAGCGATTTGTTGCACAGCGATAGATTTAACAAGGTATTACAGCGGTGTAAAAGTCGTTGGTTCGCTTTCCCGTCAAATGAATTACATCCGTTCGGGCTTAGCTGATGTTGTTGTTGTAGACGAACAATGCGTACATCTTCGCGATTATGAGCAAGCAAAACTTGTTGGCGCTCCCTTCATTGCTACGAACGAAAAGATAATGGCAGGGTTACCGGATAGAACTGATGACCCCGCAGAAGAAATTATTGACGATTTAGTTAGCGGTAAAGCAACTGGCGTATTAATATTAGACCCAATAAAAGCGGGGAAAGTTATTGCTGAAACAGCGATTAAGGTAAGACCTATAAGAAAAGGTAGAAGCGCGATTCCAGACGAAGAAGGTTGCATAACTATGGCAATGAATTGCAATGGATGCGGTAACTGTCAACGAAATTGTCCTAACGACCTACCATTAGTAGAAGGCATACGATTAGCCAAAGAAGGAGACTTTTCTGTATTAGCAGAGCAATGTTTTGATGCGTGCTTGGATTGTGGCCGATGCGAAGCTGACTGCATGAAAAACGTATCACCTCTCACTCTTCTAATATATGCTGGACGAGATAAAATCAGAAATGAGAAATATAACATGAGAGTAGGACGTGGTCCTATAAGAGATACTGAGATTCGAAATGTTGGAGCACCATTAGTACTTGGAGAAATTCCAGGAATCGTTGCTCTTGTCGGTTGTGCAAATTATGGGAAGGAAATCCAAGAGTTATATCTACTTGCAGAAGAATTCTGTAGAAGAGGTTATATCGTAGTTGTTTCTGGGTGTGCAGCAATGGACATAGGGCTCGTTAAAGACGAAAATGGTGAAACATTATATGATCGTTACCCTGGCGATTTCGATCGTGGTGGTCTAGTAAACGTAGGAAGTTGCGTTTCGAATCCTCACATAACAGGAGCGGCAGTTAAAGTGGCTAGTATTTTTGCACGTCGTCCAATTAGAGGTAACTTTGAAGAAATTTCTGATTATGTTTTAAATCGTGTAGGTGCTGTTGGGGTTGCGTGGGGGGCAATGAGTCAGAAAGCAGCAAGTATCGCAAGTAGTGTTAATGGGGCAGGAGTTCCTGTAATTGTTGGACCACACGGTGCGGAATATCGTCGTATGTATATAGGGCGATCTGACGACGAAGATACGTGGAAGGTGTATAACGCAAGAGATGGTACTGGCGGCCATTTGATTGGACCTGGACCAGAACATTTGCTCACATCAGCAGAATCTATAGAGCAAGCAATTTGCTTGGTTGCAAAATTAGCTTTAAGACCTGCGGACAACTCAAAAGGAAGGATGATTAAATTATCTCATTGGATTGACCTTGAGCGAAAATACAAGGGCGTACAATTTCCAAACGATTTAGAAAAATTTATTCGAGTAGAAGCGGACATTCCAATCAGCATGAAAACAGAACTTCAGGAATTTCTTAAGGAGCACGATTGGCAACCAAGAGAGATTATTGACCCTACCTTACTTAAGCGATTATGTAGAGAGTAATTTAATTTTTATTTTTTTTTATCTCTTTTTTTTAATTTATTAAAAATTTAGAACATAGAATTTAAAATTGCATATTAATTTTTATTGATTAATTCAATTATATATTAAAATCTAATTGATTGATTTCAGGCTTAAAAAATATGGTTGATAAACAAATATTAAAGCTTTCAAAATTATGCGAGCATTGGGCAAATCACAACGATTCTCATAAAGAAAGTTTTGTAAAATGGCGAGATATCGCAAAGGAAAAAAGTCTATCTTCAGTTGTGGAAAATTTAAACTACGCAATTGAAATGATGGATAAATGCACCGAAAGTTTACTTTTGGCAAAAGAAGCAATACAATTTTAAATTTCTAATTTTTTTTATTTTAACAAACTTAGGGAATTCGGTACTAATTCGTTAGAATTAATTAAAACTAAAAGAAAAATAATTAAAGGAATAAATTAATTAGAGGTAATAGTTGTTGTTTGAAGTAATCGATTTTTTCGTAAAGTAGCTCGACATTTTCGGATAAGATCCATAAATAAACGGGGATGTTCAATTCTGAATATTCAAATAGTTTTTCTCCTCGAATAGTAAACGCATTTAGTGGAAAATTGAGCGTCATCGAAGGCTCTCTAATTAATCCAATTGAATTGTGGAAGTTTGAGAGAGTTTGCATAATTAAAGCGGTATTATTTAACAATGCCGTGTCAATCTCTGAGTCTGTGAAGTTTCCAAAAATTAATCCATCCATGGAAATCAAACTTGCTGCTTTACCTTCAATTGTATGAGTGAAATCTTCGAGGATGTTTTCGATAATTTCAGATGTGTCGGAGACCTTTTTTAACGCCTCGCTAAACATTTGCAATATCGTTTCTTTTTGATATATTGTTGTATCGGAATAACTAACAGACATTTTCTCAAATTCCCCAACAATGTGATTAAATTTAGATTTTATAGTAGATATGTTATTCTGCCATTCGAGCGAGGTGCGAACATCTTGATCGCTTTTTGAAAGCACAACTAAAATTGGGGGAGATTCATTTAATTGTTTTAAAGCTTTCAATACTTGGCGGAAGTAATTTGCTGATTCTGTAAATCGTTCAGTCTCTTGGGTGTCGACAACGTACAAAATTAAATCAGCTTCAGTAAAAAATAATTCAGGTTTATTAAAGTATAGCTTCTCTCTATACTGAACTTGACCGCCCAAATCCCATGAGAGAATGGGATAACCGAAAAAATCTAATTTTTCGCGTTTGACTCCCCTTGTTGGCATCATGGACTTAATTATAGAATACTTATCCTGAAGCACTGCGAGTATAGACGTTTTTCCGCCATTATCGAGCCCAATCATTAACAATTTTTTATGAGTTTTTATCTTTTCTCTAATCGCTTTTTCTAATACTTTAGCTATCTTAACCCATTTTGTAAGAATGTTTATAGGAATTTCTGATATCTTGGGAAGATTGTCTAATGGAACTTTGGCTAAAGCTTCAATATTTTTTATATTATGTTCAATTAATTTTTCGCTAGAAATCTGATCAATCCCAATAAGACTACTTGGCTTGAACTTTAACGCTTCATCTAGTTCATTAATAAAAACAGAACTTTTGAAAAAATCTTTAATTACAACCTTTTTTGTCTCCTCTTCAGACATTTTTTGTCAACGAACCTAATATCAATTATGCTTTTTAATAGACTTAACTTTATTTTATAGTAAAATATCTAATTAATAAAACTTTAGTTTTGTGAAAAACACATAAAACACATAAATTTTTATTCTTATTGTTTCATATAAAGTTTAGAAAGTAATTAAGGGCATATTTAAAAGTAGTAAGGGTATTTGAACGTTGTCTGAACGGAATCCTGAGAATATTGTTATTTGTATCGATAGTTCTAGATCCATGTATCGAACAGATTATCAACCAAACCGAATGAAATGTAGTATTGATGCGGTAAAGAAGCTAATCAGCGAGAGGCTCGCTGAAGATACTTCGAGTGCCTTCGCGATAATTGCTTTTTCTGATAAACCAAAGAAAATCGTTGATTTTACGAACATAAAGGGTCAACTCTTTGACGCATTAGATTCTTTAAAACTTTCAGGTAAGTCCGCAATGGGGGAGGCTTTAGGCCTTTCAATAAAACTTATTATTTCAGAATTACGTAAAATTGCAGCTAAAATTCCTCGAATTCTTGTTATTTCTGACGGAAACTACACAAAAATGTCAATAGATCCTTTGAAAATGGCTCGACTTGCTCAAGGATTAAACGTTAAAATAGATTCCTTTCGTTTAGGAGAGCTCTCTACTCTTAACATTTTAAAAAGAATGTCAGATATAACAAGTGGTAATTATTACTACAATAACGATGCTCAAACTTTATTGCAATCAGCTCACGCTCTAGCAATTTCTAACGTCAAAACTTATGGTGGTGGAGATAGTTCCCCGATTGAAAATCCTGCCTTTCTAAGAAAAATAGCAGCTAATTTATTAAGAGTTCAAGATTTAACTAAAGATCAAGAACAGCGATTATTGCAAATCAGAGGTTTAGGAGATTATAAGAAATGTTCGATTTGTTTTTCCGACACAAACCCATATACAAAAAGTTCATTTTACGTTAGCGGACGATATTGCCCTAATTGTCAAACTCCGTTTCACATTCATTGCTTAAATTCATGGGCAGACGCCCAAAAAGATAAAAAAATGAGACAGGCCGGGACCGTACGGTGTCCACATTGCTTTTATCTATTAAAAATTCCTACTGAAGTTTCTCAAGCTCAAAAATTAACTTCTTTGATTAAACCACGAATAAGACAAAAACCAGCTCCTGAAGAGCCAGAAATATCTCACGCAGAAAAAGTAGGTTTCAAAGATTTAGATTCTGACGAGCTATTTAACTCGTGCCCCGTATGTCATTTCATATTTGAAGAAGGACAAGAAATCTTAAGGTGTGATAACTGTAAAACCTTATTCCATGAAAAATGCTTTAAAGATTTAAGAAATAATCGATGTAAAAATTGTGGTGTAAAATTACATCTTTACTAATTGCAGCTATCTTACTCAATTATTTTTTTATAAATATTAGTTTTAAATAGTGTTAATGATAGAAAGATATTATCTTATTATTGAATTTTTAAAATGATCTGAATATGCCGCAAGAATATTTATCATATGGTGATATTAAATTAGGTTATGGTGGTTATGATTTACCGCCCATAATGATTGGAACGATGTTCTATCAAAGTCAAACTTTAGTTGATCGTAAAAACGAAGCAATTTTTGACGAAGAAAAAGCTGTTAAAAGAATTAACGCTCAAAAAGCTTTAGCTAAACAATTTAAAATTCCTGATTTAGTTGAGATATCTGCCGTTACACCCGAAGCTATGGTAAAATATTTAGATTTCTATTTTGATAAATTTGAGCCTCCTTTTGTTTTAGGTGGGACTTTTGGGGCTAGAGTTGCGGGTCTTGAATGGCTTTCAGAAAAAGGTGTTAAGCCAAATGAATTTATATATAATGCCGTATCAAACCTAAAAAATAAGAAAGAAATTGAACTTCTCCAAAAGAACAAAATAACTTCTGCTGTGGTTCTAATCCTAGCCTCAACTAATATGACCTCTACGCAAAGGTATTCTTATATAACCGAAAATAACCAACCGGGAAATACAAATATTATTGATGGTTTGAAGAAAATTGGCATAGAGCACATTTGGGTCGATGGAGGAGTAATTGATATCGAAAGCTTAGCCCACATCCTTGAAACGCAACAATTAATTAGTAGCTCTCTTAAACTCCCTGTTGGTACCGCACCTACTCTTTTTCTTTTTAAATATAGTTCACCGAGATTAAATAAAAGATTTCATACTAAATATCGAAAAGCTAGTATAATGGCTATAGCATCGTGGTTTTCTAACTTTTTATTCTATGGCGCAATAGAAGATGCTAAAGAGTGCTTTGCGTCTGTTTATCAAGCATTAGAGTTTAAGAAAGTGTTGAAAAATAATAATATCAAGTTGTTAGATAAATTATAAAATACGGAAAAAGAGCCAAATATCACATAATCAAAATTTAAATAGGCTTAATTTCTTAAAATAACTATAGTAATTACACATTTGGATAAAATTACTAATTCAGTAAATAGCAAAAAAGATATACTACATAATAATCTTTTAATAATTAACGAGAAAATAGGAAAGTGCGAATATGTATAATAATGAACTTAAAGAAGAAAAAGAAATTGAAGCAATTAAATTAATTGATATAGCCGAAAACTTAGCTGATAAAGGAGAGGGAGATAAAGCTATAGATGAGTACGAGAAAGCAGCCCAAATTTATCTCGATATCGGGGGTTATATCAAAATAGATGAATTATATATAAGAATAACACAACTTATTTCCCAATTTAAAAACAATATTCAGGCAATGTATCGTCTAAAATCGATAATCCGTAAAACTGAAGAATTAAAATTATACGAGATATCAGCTAAGTTACTTGTTCAATTAGGGAATTTATCTTTTAGAATGAAAGATTGGGAAACTGCTGGTGAAAGTTGGAATAAAGCCGGGGATTATTTTTATGAATCAGATCCTGAAGATTATAATAGTTTAGCTTCGATCCTTTTATTAAAAGCGGGACAATCGTTTGAACGGTCTCATATAACAAAAGATTTAGGTAAACGATTAATTTTAAAAGCGGTAATGAGAATCAATAAGTTTGATGAACTTTATCAACAAGAAGAAAAACAAGCACAAAACTTAATTATCAATAAAGAATTCGAAGCTGCTGCGGATAAATTTTATACGATTTCTACTTATTTTAAACAATCAATGGATAACTTAGGAGCTTTATTAGATGAGGAAGAATCAAAAGATACCGCGCTTAACGCTAAAGCTAGATTTATTCATTTTGTCGCTGAATATCAAACCGTCTCAGCAATATGCCTAACAGCCACTAACAATCCGAATTTCAAAGAAAAAATTGAAGACCTTGGCCGTAGTTCGATTAAACTCTTTAAAGAATCGATATTATTACTTAAAGAATATTTGAAAAATATAAAAAAGGATTTTGATAGGGAAATCATATTAAGAATTACCTTTGATACAATGCTGTTAGCAATTATCCAAACTATTTTAAATGTTGAGGAAATAAATTGTACTGAATACCTCCTAAATAATCTCGAAGAAAGCAATGCTTTAATTAAAGAGCTGAAAAAAAGTTCGTACTTCAAAATTGTAAGGAAAATTGAAAAAGCTGGTTTAACCGAGACTTTAAACGACATTAAAAAAGTAAATTTAGGGCATTTTGAAAAAATCAAAAATACATTAGTTTCTCACTTCCAGTGAATGTATTTCTCACTTAAGTGATTTTTTTATGTAAAAGAAGAAAAAAGGAAAGTTAGAATTTTATTACTAATTGTTCGAATTTTAATTTGCTGATTTTTCGAACTCCGTGCTGACCAGAACAATATTCACAGTAAACTAAATTTGCCTCCTGTAGTTTTTTAATTTGGGCAGATATGTTTGCTTCGGTCATGCCTAAAATGGAAGCAATATCAGAAACATCCAATCCCTCCTTTGAACTTTGGATTCTGTGAAGTATTAGGCGTCTCGTCTCCGAAGAGAGTGCTTTTGCAACCTTTTCGATCTGTTTGTCAGATCCTAATAAGATCAAATTATGATTTTTATCGAACAATTCTAATTCTAATGGTCCATGGATTTCTGATTTTTTTAAATCTGAATCTATTAATTCAGAACTTGATAAATTAGTTTCGCTCATCTCCATATAAATTTTTCAACCCTAAACAAAATTATTAGTCTTTTTTTATTTTGGAATACATTATTACAAAATATATTTCGCCTTTTAAGTGTATTTCATTATTCATTTGATAACTTTTTACTAAAAAAGTTACTATTTACTACATTTTATACCATATAGTTTAATTAAAAATTTATTTCTCAAAATCGTTTACTCTCCAAGGTGATATTCAATGACTTGGAAATCTTTCTTATTCTCTTTGATTCATGTTTATAATAAGATCCTATTTAAATTATCTTAAAAAATTGACCATCCCTTTTAATCAAAAGGTTGTTTATTTAATATATCACATTTTAAAACG
Organism: Promethearchaeota archaeon; assembly: GCA_030606095.1. Classification (GTDB taxonomy): domain Archaea; phylum Asgardarchaeota; class Lokiarchaeia; order Sigyniarchaeales; family SOKP01; genus SOKP01. The sequence continues at coordinate 22,423 of JAUWHC010000006.1, forward strand.
ATTTTAAAAAATCAACTTATTGTTATTAATGACAAAATAATATAACAAAATTTTAAAACTGTTAATGGTTGTTTTAGGATCTGAGCAATTAAGCATCATTACACAGATCAAATGTTATATTTTTCACAAAACAAGCGAAGAGATAAGAGATAGTAATTTACCAAAAATTTCCCACTTAATTATCACAAAAATACATTAATTAAAATACAAGAATTACAATATTAACATATAATGCTAAATGCATACAAAAACTACAATTCAGTAAATAAAAGGCGATCTTAAATGGAACCAACTAAGGTAATTACAATTAGAATTGATGAAAAATTGAACGAGCATTTGGACAACATGAAAGAGAGGATGGGTATCTCTAAAACTAATTTAATTAAAAACTATTTAGAGTTTTCTAAATACTTAATTAAACATAAAACGGCGCTTTCTTCGTTAAACGATAGAGACTTGGTGGTTATTAAAAAAAGTTTTCTACGAAATTTAATTGAACAACTAGAAGAAAAGGAACAATTAAATTATGGCGATAAATTAGCGAGGTTCGTAAACGATATAGCAAGGATCTACGGTAAGCAAGAAGATTTAAGATACAAGATTGATTTTTGCGATAATTTAGGTTTTTTTAATAGTTTTTTTGATGATAATAATTACCTGTTAACTACTAAAAAATTTGGCCCGAAAAAATTCGTTGAAGCTTTTCTATGGCGGTTATTTAAGCAAAAAGAGTTAAATTCTAATTATATTGAAGAAGAAATGAAAGGTAATAAGAGTTTACGCCAAAAATATAAAAGTGAAATTAAAAAGTTGGAGATTTCTTCGTCGCATTACTCTTACGAATTTGCGCAAATTCCTAAAAAACAGTAGAATGGAAGAAAAAAAATCAATTTTTTTCAATAATTTCTTTTAGTCCAAGGATTGGGATAATAGAGTTATTTGGCCTAAAGAGAAGTTCGTAATTTAATTCGTGCAATGTTCTTTCTATTGTAAAATAATTAATTAGGGTAAAGTGAAGTTTAAGTTTAAGGCTTTTATCGATTATTTTTCCCATTAATTTATTCTCCCACAAATTAA
>JAUWHC010000172.1 GCA_030606095.1 Promethearchaeota archaeon
TTAATAGGAAAAGATTGTTATAAAGTAATAAAAGGGCAAGATCAGCCGTGTGAGCATTGTCCTATTATAAGATTTGCTGAAAGCGAAGAGAGTCTATTACACTTCGAACAATGTGTAAATACACCTCTTCTTAAGGAGGAAAGATTTTTTGATGTCATTTCCTCGCAAATCGAAGAATATGGCGGACAACCAGCTATAGTAGAGGTTTTACTAGACATCACCGAACGCAAGAAAGCAGAACAGAAGTTAAATGAATCTGAAGAAAAATATAGATTAATCTCTGAAAACGCAAATGATATGATTTACTTTTTTAACGAAAAGTATGAATTTGAATACATTAATGAACAAGCTTTTATGAAATATTTAGGATATTCAAAAGATGATTTACTTGGGCGATCTGGCTTAGATTTTGTTCATCCAGAAGATATGAAGAATGCTATTGAAAAGTTAAAAATAGGTTTTAATTCTGGTAAGAGCTCTACTGAATTAAGACTTAGACATAAGAATGATAGATATCATTGGCATGAGATTTCTGGAAACACATTTATTGATATGCATGGAAAAAAAAAGTTTTTATTAATCGACAGAGAGATTACAGAGCGTAAAAAAGCCGAACAAGAATTAAAAGAATCTGGAAAAAAATATCGAGAAGCGTACAATCGAGCAGAGCTCTATAAAGACATATTCGCGCACGATATTAACAATATATTACAAAGTATTTTGTCTGGAACGCAAATTAGCGAATTAATTCTCGACAATCCTGAAAAACTCGATAATTTAAAAATAAATGCTAGAATTATTAAAGAGCAAGTCATTAGAGGGGCAAAACTAGTCTCTAACGTGCGAAAACTTTCACAACTCGAAGAAGCAGGACGAAATTTAGAGAAAATTGAAATTCTTAATGTTTTAAAAAATACGATTTCTTTCGTGAAAAAATCTTATAAGGATAAAAATCTAGCTATTCGTATCGATTCTATTGGAGAAAAACTTTTTATTAAAGCCAATTCTCTTTTGGAGGATGTGTTTGAAAACCTTTTAATTAACGCAATAAGACATAACCAGAATTTAATAATAGAAATTACCGTTAGAATTTCAAGAGAACAAAAAGTAGGCATAAATTACCTTAAAATAGAATTTATAGATAACGGTTTTGGAGTGGCAGATTCTATGAAAGAAAAAATCTTTCAGAGAGGTTACAGTAAAGAAAAGGGTGTCTATGGAATGGGTTTAGGATTGTCGCTTGTGAGAGGAATTATTGAAACTTATAACGCAAAGATATGGGTCGAAGATAGAGTTAAGGGAGACCGTTCGAAAGGAAGCAATTTCGTATTATTAATTCCTGAGGTTGATTAAAATAGAAAAGGTATTTATCGTTGACGATGAACCTTCGCTTCAATTCTTTTACGAGAAAGTTCTATCTATAGGCGGTTTTGAAGCGGCAGGTATTGCTAGCAACGGGATGGAAGCCGTTTCCATGTTCAAATCGTTTTCAAACAAGCCTAAAGTGATTTTAATGGACCAGCGAATGCCCGAAATGAGCGGGATTGAAGCGTCGAAGTTAATATTACATATAGATAATAGAGTAAAAATTATATTTATAAGCGCCGATGTTAGCGTTAAAGAAGAAGCTATTTCCAATGGAGCGTTTTTATTTATAGACAAAATTTTTACAATAGACGAATTGATAGGTGCTATTAATAGAGCCATCGAAAGTTATGTTTTATAAAAGACAAATAGATTTTTATTGTAAAAAATTCATCAAAAGATAACTTTTAAGAATTATTTTACTAAATTATAAAGCGATTCAGCTATAGTGTAGAACGCGTATTCAACATTCTCGCCTGTTAAAGCGCTAGTTTCAATATATCCCAAGTTTAGGGATTTAGCTAAGTTTGAGCCTTTTTCAGATGTGAATTTGATGTATTTAGCTAAATCTTTTTTATTTCCAATAACATAACCTACTAATTCTCGCTTTCTTTTTAATTGCTTTTGAATGTCGTTGTACCATTTTGAAACGCTTTCTAACGAATTAGTCTTTGATAAATCAAAAATAAGAAATAAACCGTCAGAGCCCAAATAAAATTGTTGTCTCATAGTTTCAAACTTCTGCTGTCCAGCTATATCCCATACCACGAGTTGCACATAGGAATCTTTTACTTTAAATATTTTGTCTGAAACGTGAACACCAAGCGTTGGAATATAATGTCTTCTAAAAGCATTTTCAGTAAATCTTAATATTAAGGACGTTTTACCGACAGAAGGGTCGCCACAAATAATGATTTTAAACTTGTAATTTATTAGATTTGCTTCTTTTGTTTGTTGTTCAGGGAAAGCTTTCGCGTTTGCCTCCTTAAGTTCTTTCTCTTTTAATTCTTGTAAAAATTGCGTCGTGGTAATGGAAAGTTTAGCCAATACATCTACATAATTCTCTCGTGGAGCGTAAGATTTTTGTAGATTCGCGATTTTAATAGCAGCTTCATCGAATGGAGGGTCGAGATAACTTAAATATTTATAAAAAATTACATCATCAAATTCTTTAAATAGCAATGTTATAGCTCCCTGACCCATTCCTCCGCGTCTCGACTCATCATCCCATTTAATAAATTTTATTAAGCCTTTTAAATTCAAGGAGGGAAAAGGGAGAATAACTAAGGTTTCTGGAATAAGTCCTCCTTCTCCTGAAAGAACAGTGATTGTTTTAATTCCTATGTAAAGTCTATCAGATGAGGGTATATCTCCTAATAAAACTATAGGATTAGGACCAACCTCGTCGTCCATCTCAGTGTATAAAATTCCACTAATTAATTTTGTCCCCATTTTAGCTTGATATTAAAGTAACTATTATTATTCTCGATATTATTACTTGATTTCTTAATATAGTTATAATTGAAAAATATAAATATTAACGCTTTTCAATTTTAATATTGATAGAGTTATGAGTTAATTACTTTTTTTAATACTCAATTCAAAAAAGTGGGAAAGGGGGGAATTGAACCCCCGATCGCTCAGTTCCGAACCGAGATTTACGCTGAAATCAGAGAATTTCAGAATCATACCAAGCTAGACCACCTTCCCAGCACCAACATCAGCTATAATTGAGATTAGGGATTAATTTAGTAATAATAATGAAAAAGAATTATAATTAAGGTATCCTAATGTTTTTAATCTTTAATATTTTCAAGCAAGGAGATTATTCGGTATATAGTTGTACGACTATGAAAGGGAATATTAGCGTCTTGTGCTAAATCATTAATCATATACATAACATTACTAGCAAGAACTGCAGGTGTATCGTCATCACGTTGTAGTTCATCAATTCCTTTTTGAGCAACACGCTTTATGTTTCTCGGAACGCCTCGGTCGTTAATCATTCCATTTAAAAGAAACTCAACATTTTTAAAAGTTTCAAGTATATCTTCAGTAAATTCCTTTCCTCTTGGCAAAAATAACTCACCAATTTTTTTATTTTAAGCGTAAAATTAATTAGAAAAACTTAGATTCTTAATTTTTTTGAATATTCATTGAAATTTAATTTTTTTGATTTTAAGAAATAGTTTATATAAATGCTTTAAATTATTATTCAAAGATCAAAATATTCCAAATTCTCGTATTTTTTTAGTAAGTTTTGGGAATAGATCTTCTAGTTCTTCAATTTTTGTATCGAATTTGTTGTACAGTTGGTTAAAAGTTTTAATTTCACCTTGATTAAGTTCTTTAATAAAATCGTATGAAATTTTAGATACCTCTTCAAAAGTATTATCAAATTTTTCGGTGATTTCTTTTAATTTCGTATCAATTGCTTTTCTTTGTTTTCGCAACATATTTCTTAATTTTCCTCGGGGGGTTCTAATCTTTTCAATTAGTACATCACATTTATCTAAAAATTGATATGTTTTCGCTCTGCTTTCTTCAGATAATTTTGCTTCAATTATTTCAGTCCTCCAAGTATTGATTCTCCCACTTGCATATGTATCAAAATTTAAAGAAATGGAATCAATCCCTTCACGCACTAAAAATCTGAGAAATTCTGGGTCATCGCTTGGAGCTTGCCCACATATTCCCACTTTTCTTTTCTTTTCGTGAGCAATTTTAATAAGATGGCTAATTGCTCTCCTTATTGCTTCACTGTTAGTGATATAATTAAATTTTTTTGCAATAGGAATTAATTTTTGATTATCTCTACCCGCACCATATATTAATTGGGTCAAATCGTTTGAGCCTATAGAAAAACCATCGAAATAATCACAGAATATGTCCGCAAGAAAAATATTTGATGGGATCTCTGCCATACAGTATAGTTGCAATCCATCTTTTCCTCTAACTAAATCTTCATTTTCCATTATTTGTTGAATGTGATGTGCCTCTTCAGGCGTCCTGCAGAATGGAATCATCGGAATAATATTTGTTAAACCCCATTCTCGAGCTTTGGCGATTGCACGTAGTTCTAATATAAAAGCATTTTGGAAATCATTGGATACATAACGAGAAGCACCTCGAAAGCCTAGCATAGGATTATTTTCATCGCTTTCGTAAATCCAACCTCCAAGAAGATTTCTATACTCGTTTGTTTTAAAGTCAGAAAGTCTTACTATACATGGAGCGATGCTCCCATCTTGCAATTCTTTCCAAACCCCAGCAGCTATAGTCGCAATACCTTCCGCTAATTTCTCTACATAAAAGTCTTCTTTGTCGGAATAACCAGTAGTTGATTCTCTTATCTTATCTATCGTTTGTTTTAATTTTCTAATTTCTTGATTGAAAGGATCTTTACGATGTAAATCGCTTTTCTTAATGTTTTCAATCCTATTTCTTTGTTCTAATAAAACATCGTATCTCATTACTAAAGCATCAAAATCTATTAACGCGTTTGGGTGAATTTGAATCTCGTCGTTAATTATAAATTCTAATCTTGCTAAACCGGTGCCATCAGGATACTTTCCGGAAGATAAAGCACCTTTGGGAATTCCTAAGTTAACTAAAACTTGGGTTTTTGTGCTTGGAAGCTGAGCGAATTCGATCGTATCGAAATCGTATTCTACTTCTTTAAGCCAGATTCGAGGTTCTCCTTCGCTGCAATCAATCGTTACCTTTTCAAGACCGTCTCTTTGCTTTTCTTTAATTCTTTCTACTATGTCATCTGCTCCTACTATTGATGCAATATTTAATTCTCTTGAGACGATTGCCGCATGACATGTTGGACCACCTCGTTCAGTTATTACGCCTCCTAAGTTTTGCATATACGAAGTCCAATCAGGGTTAGTTTCTTCGGTAATTAAGATATCTCCTTCTTCTAGTAAATGAGCGTTGTTAATAGATTCGATTACTTTGATTTTGCCATAACCAATTCGACGTCCTATTGCGGTTCCTGTATTTTCAACCAAATAATTATCTTCAGCTAATTTTTTTGGATTTTCTAATAAATAAAAAATTTCTTCAGTATCCCCTTTTTGTGAGTGGACCGTTTCAGGCCGTGCTTGAACGATGTAAATTTTACCATTATTTCCTAAGGCCCATTCAATATCCATTGGTTGCTTGTAATGACTTCTAATTTTGATGGCGTATCTTGCTAGATTTTTAACTTGCTCATCATTTAAACAATATTTTTTTTGTCTTTCTAATTCAACAGGGAGGGTAATTGTACCACCTTTCTGTTTGTCAAAAATCATCATTTGTTCCTTTTTTACTAAATCCCGACTAATTATCGTTAAATTTGGATCGTGTTTAAAGACGATGAACTCATCTCCCTTTTCTACTCCTTGAACTATAAGTTCTCCAAGCCCCCAAGTACCTCTAATAGTTATTACGTTAGGATTTCCCGAATCGGGGTCTTCTGTAAACATAACGCCCGATGTTTTTACTCCTTCTAATCCTCCAGCAATCTCTTGCACGCCAACGCTAAGTTTAACGGAAAAGTGATCAAATCCAGCTCTCTCTCGATACATAGTCGCTCTTGTCGTAAAAACAGAAGCCATATCCTTAAGTATATATTCTAGAATTTGATTTTCTCCCGAAATATTGAGGTGTGTATCTTGTTGACCCGCAAAAGAGGCATCAGGTAAATCCTCTGCTGTCGCTGAGCTTCTAACGGCAAAAGTGCTTTCACCTCCAATTCGCTCGATCAAGTTATGGTAAGCTTCTATTATCTCATCAGCTAAACTATCTGGAATTTTAGCTTGTTCAATCACGTACCGAATGTTCGCACAAAACTTATCGACTTTTTGAATTGATTTAATATCTTCTTTTTTAAGCTCTTTAGAAATCTTGTTGATATCTCTCTTAATATATTCTTTTAGAGTTATCTCCTCGTCTTTAATTCTAAAGTAATTAGT
>JAUWHC010000107.1 GCA_030606095.1 Promethearchaeota archaeon
ATGTTCATAATAAAACTAATGGAATCAGGAAACCACGGTGCTGCAATTCCAATCCAGGAAAGTCCTACAAGAACGTAAAGCCTCGATTTATATTGAAAAAATTTAGATAGTATTGAAAAACCAATTATTAACGAGATTATCACAAAGATTAAACTGAAACTCCCTTGTAAGTAATCTACAAGTTCTAATGCCAAAATTATCTCCAAAATTTGATTTTTATGAAAAATTAAAGGTGATCAATCAAAATTTGATTTTAATATTTATAAAGGTTTTTCGAACTTATCTTTGTGATATGTTTTAGGATAACAAAGAATTAGAATTAACATAATTAAATTAAATTATAATCTAAAATTGACGGTTGGCTGTTAAGCTGGTTAATTAACAACTTTAAATGAAATAAGTATTGATCCAAAGAAATTTCATCCTTCTGATACCTTTCTACTAATAACTGAATAATATAGTAGGGTGTAAATTTAATAAATCGTATATCTGAAAAAAGGTACACGTTCCCTTTTGCTTCGAATATGAACTTTTTTTCCAATAATTCTTCAAATAGTTCTTCTTTATTACTTAAAATATTGATGCTTTCATTTACAGTTAGTTCCTTCTTTCTTAGAGCTTTTATTAAGTTATACACGTCCCTATCAATTAGAAAATTAATAATTTCCTTATTTTCAATTTCTTGACTACAATTATAATTAGAAAATAATTTTACAAATTCTTTTTTATATTTTTTCAATAGTTTTTCATCTGCCATCGGGTAATTTCCCTTTTTGGGAGGTACTCTAGTATAAGATAAATCTTTAATTAAAAAATAGCATTCTTTACTTCCTGAAATGGTTTTTTTTAAAATTAATTTTTCTCGAATGAAAGATATCAACAATAAATCAATATTGACCGTCGAAAAACCGTAATCTTGCCGGAGAGTTTCGGCTAATTCTGCTTTAGAAATTACGCCATTTCGCAGAATTTGTAATATGGTATATTTTATTTTTTCTTGAAAAAAATTAATTAAATCTTCTCCTTCAATTTTATTATAGTTCTTTATCGTATTAAATGCTTCAGAGATGGTTCTCGTAATTTTATTCGTGTTTATAAGTTCTAATAAGTTTTTAGTAATAATTGCTAATATGTCTGAAGAAATTATCTCGCTAACTTTACTTTTGGACATGAAAAATAAACACAAAAAATAAATTTCTCCTTCGTACTCTTGTATAACAGAAATAATATTACTATCTTTATCTTCAAGTTCAATTAGTGCGTCCTCCTTATTTAATTCGTGTTGAGCCCAAATTTTCAGGAAAATGTCCTTCGAAGGATACGCTCCTTCAGGAGGGTATTGTATTATTGGTATCGGCCCTGTGCTTTTATTCCAATGAACAATAATTAATCGTTCCATTTTAGTGAGTTGTTAAATTATAATATAGATCAAATTGATTTCTAATGCAGAAAATTGTTAATTTATATAATAAAATAGGCAAATTCAATATAAATTCTATTGCCAAAAATTGTATGAAAATTTACAAAAAAATAATCTAACCTAAAAAAGACCAATATATTTTTTCTCAATAGCTTCTACGGTTTCTAGCAATAACTCGTTCATTTTTTCATTATCAGAAGGATTTTCGCTCTCAATAAAGTTTTTTATAATCTGATGAGCAAGCTCTTTGTCTTTTTGATTATATTTATGTTGTCTAAACTTAAATAAATAGTAAAATTCTTCTTTTAACCAATTTAATTTTTGAATTAAAATATCTTCTAAAATATCATTATAATCCCCGTATAAAAACATTTAGAACCCCTTCTTTTCGATTAAATTCATATTTGATTTGATTATAATTATAGTAGGGTGTATCCTTAAATAATTTTGCAATGAATTTTCTATTTGATTTATTAAATAAATCTTAAAACGTTTAACTAACAACCAATTTTTTGTTAATTACCTATAGTTAAATGATCCTACTTAGATATCGCTCTTTCTAAAGTGGAATCTTGTTAATGTTTTAGAAAGTTCCCAAAGAGATTGGATATTATTAGAATTGATCACTTGATTAAGTTCTTTGTATAATTTTGATAGGGATGGTTGACTATCTGTAAATTTCTCGCTTTTCTTATTTCCTAGTATTTCATCGTTGTGCATACCAAACATTCAAATTTCAAAAATTAAAAACAGAAATAATATCAAAATAACATACCTAGCTTCATTAATCTCGGAAAAAAAAAGAAAATTATTGTTCTAAGTAAAGAAATCTTTCTAGATAGTAAACCCAGACCTGCGAAAAAGTATTACCTACGATAAGATCGCTAGCATGTGCTGCAAATGGAAAAGTCAAGAGCATACAGTCTACTCCGTTGGTATTTAATGCGCTTTTTATCGTCTCAGCATTTATTAATGGGACCAAATCATCTCTTAAACCTTGGAAAATTATAGCGGGGGGATCGGTCGCATCGGCTAAATTACTAGGAGTAAATTTTTCGAACGCTATAGGGTTTGATAGTGGGTCCCCAGGGATTAATCTTGATAAGGGTTCGTGCGTAAAATAGAGATCAGCGAAATTTGGAGGGTAAATTGGGATAATTCCTTTTATATTTAAAGCGTTACTGAAGTTTCCAGCAAAATATGGGTCGTTGTATCCTAACCCTATGACACCTGTCAAATGAGCGCCAGCAGATCCGCCCATGATAAAAACAGAGTCTAAATTCCCGTTATAAGTGCTTGCAAATGTTTCTTCTAACTGCTTAGTAAAGTTTCCTATTTGGTAAACCATATCGTGTAAAGTTAAATTCCCTCTAACGTGATCTGGAGTAGGATTAAAAGAAGAACCTTTAGTATCTAACAGACCGTATTGAATATCGAACACTACATAGCCTTGAGCAGCAAGATACTTATTGAGTACTAATACATTTCCTAAGCTTTTGTCGCCAAATTGCCAACTTCCTCCGTGAATTTTAATAATTATGCTGTTGTTTCCAGGTAATTGTCTCGTTGTAGATTTGGGATAATATACATCGAAATAGAGCTGGAACCCATCGTTGTCGTAATATTTTATATCAGTCTCTACATTGCAATCTCTATGTGAAAACCCTAAGAAGTAATTATAAAGGTTAAATTGAATAGGTAAAAAATAAGAATCTACGCTTGAGGGTATCTGTGCTCTCCAATCTTCGCCGTAAGCAACATTGAATTCATTTTCCGCAGTTTGAATTGAAATTGGCGTAGCTATTAATGGTAAGGCGTTAAGAAAGGTTAACACTAATCCAAAAACTAATATGCATTTTTTCACTAGACTTCTTCTTTTGATTGTAGGGATTAGTTTTACCAAAAGTATCGTTGTAATAAGATATAAAAACATTAGAAAACCAGAAATCTGAGTTATAAAAAATGACAAAGAACTCGATATCTCACCTTCAATTGGAATAAGTAATACGATTGTAAAGTAAATTCCAATGAAAAAGGTTAAAAAACTCAGAATTACAAGTAACAGTTTTATAGATTTCAGTAAGGTCTGTTTATTCAAATTTCCATACACCTCTACTATCAATGTTTAAAAATGTAGTGAGAGCAAGCTGTAAACTAATCATTTCGATTCCAAAAAACCCAGTAATAATCATGAGAAAAGCTATAACGAAAAGAAGTCCATCTAAAATGAATGCCGTAAGAATAACGCCCCATAAAATCAATAACACTCCGATTATGAATAAAACTATGTTGTAATAAGTTAATCTATTAAGTTTTTTTCCTATTACGGTAGATTTATTAAGATAGGAATCGTCTATAAGAAGAATTAGGATATTGAGGAGCCAGGACGCGATTAATATAACTCCAAATATATCAAATATGAAAGAATTAACTGGAAAAGAGAAATACATGATTCCAAAAGCACAGCTTAGAATATGCAAAAAGATACCTAATTGGCTAAGGCTTTTCGCTAATTTTTTAGGAATATTGCCTTTTTCTAACATTTATTTCAAGTTTTTTTTTTAATTTCAATTAAAACTACTTTTGCTTTAATCACTAATAAAACTTTATAATGATAAGAAAAAAGAAATAATTCATTATATACTGATTAAATTTATTCTGAGTTAGTAGCTTAATCATTTTTCTGTGATTTCTTCTTTTCATAATGCATGCTTGTAATATAATAAGCAATGAACATTACAACGAGAATGCCTAAAATTATTAATACCACATTATTAAAATAGAAAGATAAATCCTCAATTACTTGAAAATCTAAGGCACCAAGATTAATTGGAGGAGTTAAACCTTGAGATTCGAGCAAAAAGGAACCTAGCCATGAATAAAAGAATGCTCTGGGAATTGAACCGATAAGAGTACCTAAAGAATATTTCTTAACATCTATATCAACTAGCCCACTTGCATAAGATATAGGATCGAAGGCAACAAAAGGTAAAAATCTTGCTATAATTATTGCACCCATACCATATCTATGGATAAAATCATCAGCCATATCAATACCACTTTTTCCTACAAACTTCTCCGCCAGCGGGCGTCCCCCTTTCTTACTAATATAAAAACACAATAATGCTGCAGCCATTGATCCAATAACACCCATTATGCCCCCTATAATTACCCCCCATATTATACCTGCCGCTATAAGAACGATTTCGGAGGGAATTGGGACTAAGAGACCTTGTATTGCCATTATTAACAAAAATAATAAAATCCCTAAAAATCCCAGAAGAAATATGGGATTAACGAACCATTCTACGACTAATGTCAATAATAATGTTTCGCCACCGCCTAAATAAATATACCAGAGCATCCATAATGAAACAACTACTAATGCTACAAATAAGATAATATATAAGATGGTTTTAAAACTATACTGTGAAAAATTAAATAGATTTTTTATATATTTCTTTAATTTAAAAGAAAAGGAATCGTCATTTTTATTACGAATTTCTTCATTTTCCATATTTATCAAATCACTTAATAACTTTTGATTAATATATGTAATTAAAATTTCTATAAAAATTTGTTTTTTGTTAATAATTCAAAGCAGAATCATAATAATTATGAAAAAAACACAGATATTTGCTCACAGAGGAGGAATGGGCAATTGTATAGAAAATACAATTCCTTGCTTTAAAAATGCGGTAAAAATAGGAGTAAATATCGAAACCGATCTCCAACTTACAAAAGACAATAAGTTAGTCTGTTATCACGACCACTCTATAAAAATAGATTCTAAATGGTATAATATAAAAAAACTAACGTTGGTTGAGTTAAAAAATATCAAATTTAAGGATAACCGAGAAATTCCAACCACCATCGAAGTGTTTAATGCTTTGGAAAAATATGCTAACGATTTAAGGTATAGCTGCGATATTCGAGATTTAAAAACGGGATTAAAACTAATAGACATAGCTACAGAGTTCGATATTCTTGATAAAATTGAAATTACGGAAAGAAACTATAATACCTTGCTTAAGTTAAGAGAATACAATAAAAAAATAAAACTAGTCCATACTTTATCTGAAAGTATTACTAGTATTAATGACAATGTTGTAAATATCGAAAAATTAAAAGATTTAAAAATTGAAGCTATTAACATTAAAAGTTGGAGAGCTAATATCAAGAATTTAAAACAAATAATTGATTTTGGCTTTAAATGTTATGTGTGGGGGGTTAACAGCAAATCTCGCATGAAAAAAGTTTTAAGCTTAACTTATAATGGTGAGGTTGTAAGTGCTATTTACACAGATTACCCCGATATCCTCGTTAAATTGTGTAAAGAAATTTCTACTTAGAAAATTAAGCTAAGAAAAAGAGAGATTATAAAACAAAAAAGAAATAAATAAATTCTAACAATCAAATTCAGAATAATTAATTTCATTTTAAATAAAGAATTCTGTAAAAAATTATGTCTGAAAAAACAAATTGGTCCATGGTTAGTAAGTTAACATTAATTGTACTTGTATCTTGGATAATTCTTGCTATCATATTTGGTTTTCATGATTTAAATATTTCAATCGTAGTCGTTGATGAAACCTCTACTTGGGGGGACTTTGGGGGCGATTATGGGGAATTACCGGGTTATGCGTTAATTGGAATAGCATTGGCAACATTTATTGGTGGTTACATTAAAAATTCGAAATTACAAAAAATACCCGCTTTGATAATTATTGTTATTGGAATGCTTTTTATTATATTCGAGAGTTTCAACATAGGTTTTAGTTTAATTATTCCAATGATAATTTATACTATTATAACTTGGAAAAAAGATTGGAAAAATTACAGAACCTTAGCAGGTATAATATCACTCTTAGCTATTATTAACCCTTTGCTATTTGTCCAAATTTTTAAGATTTTATGTGGAAGAGTTCGCTTCAGGGATCTTGATCCAGGATTTACCAATTTTACACCATGGTTTTTGCCACCTGGATTAAGTTTAGATGATCTATCGTTTCCCTCAGGGCATTCGGCAATGGGTTGGATGTTTTTACCACTACTAATAGTTGTTAAAGACCGTAAAAGCAAGGATCCATTAAGAATAATAGTTACCATATTAGTAATTGGATGGGGTTTGTTTGTGGGTGCATCGAGAGTCGCAGTAGGAGCCCACTATGCTTCTGATGTTCTCTTCTCTACGGGGATGGCAGCAATCGTAACTATAGTTTTATATAAATATTCATATCTAAAGAGGAAATAACCTATTTAATTTTTCTCAATAATATTTTTATTTTTAGGACTCGAATAAAGTTTCTAACGAGGAAAAAGATTTATGAAAAAGATTTTTAAAGATATTTATCATGTTGGTGATTCGGGTTGCTCTGTATTTTTAGTGGACACCCATAGCGAAGACGGGCTTGTTTTGATTGATTGTGGAATGAGTCTTGAAATGATTAAAAAAATCAGCAAATTAAATTTAAATCCAAAGAATATAAAGCACTGTATATTAACTCACGATCATATAGACCACATAGGTGCTTGTTTTGACCTTAAGAATTTTAATAAGCAGGTTAAGTTCTATGCTCACGAGTTAGACGCCGATCCAATCGAGGAGAGTGGACACAATGAGAAAACAGCCGCGTCTTGGTACGGAATTGACTACAAACCTGTTAAATTAAAAAAAAGATTTAAGGGAAATTTGGAAGTTTTACAATTAGGATACTATGAGTTTCTATGCATTCATACTCCTGGACATACTCCTGGTTCAATATCTGTCTTAATCGAAATTGATAACACTAAAATTCTATTTGGACAAGATATTCACGGACCTTTTTATGAAAGTTTCGGTTCCGATTTAGAAGATTATCAAAAATCAATGCAAAAACTTTTAGATTTAAAGGCCGATATTTTATGCGAAGGTCATTTTGGTGTAATAAAACCAGCTAGCGAAGTAGAACGCTACATCAGAAATTACATGGAAAGTAATAGAATTAGTAATTGAAAGAAAAAAATAGAATTAAATCAATAATACAGATTTAGAATTTCATTTTATTTTACTTTTAATCAATTTTATATTGCTCTTTAGAACTTTTGCAAGAGGGATTTTTCCTGAACCGCTCTGAATAAGTGTATTAAGCGCGTCTTCATGAATTTTTAATGCTTCCGCGAAAGATTTTTGTTCTAAATATGTTAATCCCAATTTATATTGACTGTCTGCTATTCCTTCGGCGTTTTCAATATCTTCGAATATTTTAAGGGCTTTACTACAGCTTTTCCACGCATCCGCATATTTCCCTTGATTGAGAT